>JAHINZ010000101.1 GCA_018895795.1 Alphaproteobacteria bacterium | reverse complement strand
TTGGCGCCACTGTCGGTCTCGAAGGCCGGTTGCTGGACCCGACCATCGGCGGCCGCGTCGCCAGTTGGACCGAAGCGACGACCCTGGTCGCCAAGCGCTTTGGCGAGACGATCGCCAAGCATGGCCCCGACAGCGTCGCCTTCTATGTCTCCGGCCAGCTCCTCACCGAGGACTACTACGTCGCCAACAAGCTGATGAAGGGCTTCATCGGCTCGGGCAATATCGACACCAACAGCCGGCTGTGCATGGCCTCGGCCGTGACGGCCCATAAGCTGGCCTTCGGCGCCGACCTGGTGCCGGGCTGTTACGACGATCTGGATCTGGCCGATCTGGTGGTGTTCAGCGGCCACAACGCCGCCTGGACCCATCCGGTGCTGTATCGCCGCATGGAGGCGGCCCGGGCCCGCGGCCAGAAGCATGTGGTCATCGACCCTCGTCGCACCGACACCGCCGAGGGCGCCGACCTGCACCTGGCCATCGCGCCGCAGAGCGACGTACGGCTGTGGACCGGCCTGCTGGCCGACCTGATTCGACGCGGCGCGATCGACCGCAACTACATCGCCGCCCATGTGAACGGCTTCGAGGCCGTCGAAGCGGCCCTGGGCGAGCTGGACCAGTCGCCCCAGGCGGTGGCCGCCGACTGCGGCGTCCCGGTGGCCGACCTGCGGACCTTCCTTGATCTGTTCGCCGACCATCCCCGGACGGTCAGTCTGTTCTCGATGGGCGCCAACCAGTCGGCGCAGGGCGTGGCCAAGGGCCTGTCGATCCTCAATGTCCATCTGGCCACCGGTCGCATCGGCAAGCCCGGCGCCTGTCCCTTCTCGATCACCGGCCAGCCCAACGCCATGGGCGGGCGCGAGACCGGCGGGATGGCGAACACCCTGGCCGGTCACATGGACTTCGGGCCCGTCGAGCGCGATCGCGTGGCCCGCTTCTGGGGCGCGCCCGACACCGCCCGCAAGCCGGGCCTGAAGGCTGTCGACATGTTCGAGGCGGTCCATGACGGCCGGATCAAGGCCCTCTGGGTGATGGCCACCAACCCGGCCGTGTCGATGCCCGACGCCGGCCGGGTGCGCGAGGCTTTGGCCAAGTGCCCGTTCGTGGTGGTCTCCGACTGCATCGCCGACACCGACACCAGCGCCTTCGCCGACGTGAAGCTGCCGGCCCTGGCCTGGGGCGAGAAGGACGGCACGGTCACCAATTCCGAGCGCCGCATCTCGCGCCAGCGGGCGCTGTTCGCCGCGCCGGGCAAGGCCCGCGCCGACTGGAAGATCATCGCCGACATCGCCGTGGCCATGGGCCATGACGGCTTTGGTTGGGCCGGCCCGGCCAGCGTGTTTCGCGAATGGGCGCGTCTGACGGCCTATGAGAACGAGGGCCGTCAGTTGGACCTGTCGGGCCTGAGCAGCCTCAGCCCCGACGGCTATGCGGGGCTCAAGCCGGTGCAGTGGCCGGTGAGGGCGGACGGGCGGGGCGCGCCGCGCCTGTTCATCGACGGCCGTTTCCAGACCCCGGACGGTCGCGCGGCGATGATCCCGACCCGTCCCAAGGGACCCGCCAACGCCGTCAGCGACGCCTATCCGCTGTCGCTGAACACGGGCCGAATCCGCGACCAGTGGCACACCATGACGCGCACGGGTCTGGCGCCCGACCTTTGCCGCCACGCGCCCGAGCCCTTCGTCGAGATACACCCGGCCGACGCGCAGGCCGCCGGCGTCAAGGACGGCGCCCTGACCCGGGTGCTTACCGCGCGGGGCGAGGCCGTCGTGTCGGCCAAGCTCACCGACCGTCAACGCCCCGGCGACCTGTTCATGCCCATGCACTGGACCGACGCCTTCGCGCCGTCCGGGCGGTCCAACGGCCTGATCGGGCCCCATATCGACCCTCGGTCGGGTCAACCTGAGTTCAAACACACGCCGGCCCGGATCCGCCCCTATCGCGAAACCTGGACGGGCTTCTTTCTGTCACGCGACAGCCTCCGCGCGCCGCCCGGCCAGGACTTGGTCTGGCGGCGCATTCCGCAGGACGCCTGCCAGCAGCACGAGTTCGCGGGGCGCGGTGATCTGGCCCAGCGCGAGGCGGTGCGCAAGACGCTGTCCAAAGGCCTGGTCGGCGAGGTGGTGGCCTATGATGACGCCGGCTCGGGCTCGCGGCGCGAGGCCTGGGTGCGCGACGGTCAATTACAGGCGGTGCTGTTCATGACGACCAGCGGCCGACTGCCGTCACGCGACTGGTTGGCCGATCTGTTCGCCGCGCCGGCGCTAAGCGCCGAGGCGCGCGCGGCCCTGCTGTTTGGGCGTCCGCCCGGCGCGCCGGTCGACAAGGGGCCTCTGGTCTGCGCCTGCCTCAAGGTGGGCGCCAAGGCAATCGAGGCCGCCATCGCGGCCGGCGCCGCCCATCCCGACGCCGTCGGGACGGCCACCGGGGCGGGGACCAACTGCGGATCCTGCCGCCCGGAGATCGCCCGGATGATCGTCGCTTCCGCCAAGCTCGCCAAGGAGACCGTCGATGTCGCATGATCCGAAAGCCGGTTGCGTCCTGCTGGTCGGAGCGGGCCCCGGGCCCATTGATCTGATGACGCTGCGCGCCGTCCGCGCGGTCGAGAGCGCCCAGGCCCTGCTGTATGACGCCTTGATCTCCGAAGAGGCCGTCGCCCTGGCGCCGCCGGGCTGTATTCGCATCGAAACCGGCAAGCGGTCCGGCCGCCCCAGCATGAACCAGGACGCCATCAATCGCCTGATCCTGCGCCTGGCGCGGAAGGGCCTGCGGGTTGTGCGTCTCAAGGGCGGCGACCCCTCGATCTTCGGACGGGTCGGCGAAGAGGCGGACTATCTGCGGCGTTTCGGAATCGCGGTCGAGGTTGTTCCCGGGATCACGGCCGCCTGCGCGGCGGCGGCGCAGTTCGGCTTTCCCTTGACCCACCGCGGCCAGGCCCGGCGCGTGATCTTCGCCACCGCGCGGGTCGAGGGCGCCGGCTCTGTCGGCGACTGGCGCATCGGCGCCGATCCCGAGGCCACCTTGGCCATCTATATGGGCGGCGAAGCTGCCTCTTCGCTGGCGATGGCGCTTCTTCTGCAAGGGAGGGCTCCGACAACCCCTGTCGCGATCATCGAGAGCGTTGGTGGACCCAACGCCAAGCTGACGGCTGTGACCCTCGAGGACCTTGCCCAGGCCGGAGCCTCAACGTCAGGCGGCCCGCTTTTGATCGTCATCGGCGATGTTGTCTCCGCTGTCGGAGAGGCTTTGGTCCATGAGGCGCAGAAGAGGGCTTCCGCTTGAGGGGCAGGCTGATGTCCGTGTTGTCTGTGAAACGAACGTCGTGTTCCTGGGGCGGTTAGAGAGTCCGTTTATGGCCCAGTTCGGAAGTCGGGCTCATATCCAGCTGAGTGGGTCTATGCCGAGGTAAGGCGCACGGTGCTCGCACGCGAAGTCAGGCTCTGGCGCCTAGGCTGCGCGAAGCGATGGATTCTCCTTCCAATCAGGCCGGTGCTTTAGACCCCGCGAGGGCGATGATGGAGACCGAGGATCTCTAATCGGCGCGTTTGGGCGGCGATGGGGATCCAGCTGTCCATCCGCCACCCAGAGCCAGATAGAGCGCTACGGCGTTCTGCAGCCGGGCCTCTCGGACCTGGGACAGGACCAACTCAGTCGCCAGCAGTCCGCGCTGGGCGTCGAGCTCTTCCAGATAGGCGACGTAACCGGCTTGGTAGCGCTTGCGGGCATGGTTGAGGGCCGAAGCGGCGGCGGCGCGCTGTCGGACGGCCGCCTCCTCCTGTTCGGCCAGGCGGCCGGTCCCTTCCAGCGCGCTCTCGACCTCGCCAAACGCGGTGAGGGCGGCCTTACGATAGGCGAAGGCGGCCTGATCGCGACGGGCGGCGGCCGTGTCGGAAGCGGCGCGCAGACGACCGCCGTCGAAGATCGGGGCCAGGGCGCTGGCGCCGAGGCTCCAGACGGTCACGGGATCAAGTTGCTCGACGAAAAGGCCGCCGCCGGCCGCCGAAAGGCGCACCTGAGGCAGGAAGGCCGCGCGCGCCGAGGCAAGGCTGGCGTCGGTCGCGGCGAGCGTCGCCTCAGCCTGGCCGATGTCTGGACGGCGGGCCAGAAGCGCCGAGGGCAATGGCGCGGTCGGCTGCGGGATGATCAGGTCGCTCAGCGTTCCTCGCGCCACGGATCTGGAGGTTTCCCCGACCAATAGCGTCAGCGCGGTCTCCTGGCGCCGGATGGCCAGCCCCAGCGCCGGGATGCGTTGGGCGGAGGCTTCAAGCTCGCCCTCGGCCTGGCGTAGTTCCAGGTCGGAGGTCACGCCTTCGCGCGCGCGGCGGCGAGCGCGAGCGGCGGCTTCCTGGCGTGAGGTCAGGGTCGCGTGAGCGGTGGCCAACTGGGCGTCCAGAGAGAGCAGCGCCACATAGGACCGCGCCACGGCGGCCGATACGGACAGGCGCGCGGCGTCACGCCCGTAGCGGCTGGCTTGAAGGTTGGCCCGGCCGGCGGCGTCAGCGGCGCGCAGGCGGCCCCAAAGATCGATCTCGTAGGCGATTTGCAACTGCGGCTGCGCCGCCAAGGTAACGGACGGCTGACCAAAGGCGTTGAGATCGCGCGCCTTTTGAACGCCTGCCGTCAGGCTCACGGAGGGCAGTAGCGCCGCGCCGGCGAGACGGCTCTGGGCCTCGGCTTCGCGCATACGCGCCTCGGCAGCGCCAAGATCTGCGTTGTAGGCAAGGGCCGCCGCGACCAGTTCCGACAGGCGAGGATCGCCGAACGCCTTCCACCAATCGGCCGCCATCGCATCGTCCGAGATGGTCGTGGCTGCGCGCCAGCTCGCCGGCGGAGCGACACCGGCCTCCGGGGGCGGCGACGTCCTGGGGCCGGGCGTCGCGCAAGCCGTCAGGGCGCTCAGGCTGGCCAAGCAGATCAGGACGCGGCGCATCAGCGGCGGCCTTTCGAGGCGGTGTCGACCTCGGCCTCGACCGACATGCCCGGACGCAGGCGAGCGAGGTCGGTTTGACCCGTGTCCAGAACGATGCGCACCGGCAGGCGTTGGGCGATCTTTGTGAAGTTGCCGGTCGCGTTCTGCGGCGGGAGGATGCTGAACTCCGAGCCGGTGGCGGGCGAGACCTGCTCGACACGACCGGTGAAGCGTTGGTCGCCCAGGGCGTCGACGGTGATCTCCGCCTTCTGGCCGGGACGCATGCGACCCGATTGGCGCTCCTTGAAGTTGGCGATCACCCAACGCTGCGGCGGCACCAGGGAGACAAGCTGGCTGCCGGCGGTGACCCACTGGCCCTGGCGGACCCCGACCTGGCCCAGTTGGCCATCGGCGGGAGCGCCGACGATGGTGTTGGTCATGTCGATTTCGGCCAGCCGCAGTGCGGCCCGGGCGGCGGCGACGGCGGCGTCCAGGCCCTGACGTGAAACCCCGACCGACCGCACGTCCTGGCGGGCGATCTCGCGGCCGGCGCGGGCCGACGAAAGGGTCGCCTCGGCCGTGCGCAAGGCGGCGCGGGCCTGGTCGCGCTCGCGTAGCGACACCGAGCCGTCGGTGGCGAGTTCGGCGACGCGATCCAGGTCGGCGCGGGTCCGCTCGACCTGCGCCTGGGCCGCGCCGATATCGGCCTCGCGGCTGAGCACGACCGCCTCACGCGAGGCGCGGGCCTGGGCCGAATTGGCCAGATCGGCCTCGCGCGCGGCCAGCGTGGCGCGGGCCTGGTCCACGCGCTGGGCGTAGATGCGCTGGTCGATCTCGAACAGCGGCTGGCCCTTGCGCACGGTCTGGAAGTCCTGGGCCATGACGCGGACCACGTAGCCGCTGAGTTGGGGCGCGACCACGGTCACCTGCCCTCGGACATAGGCGTTGTCGGTTCGCTCCACCGACCCCGCGAACGGCGGCAGTTTCCAGAAGAATAGGATCAGCGACACCAGCGCCAGGGTGACGGTCGTGGTTCCGATGATCGCTTGCACGCTGGGCGGCTTGGGCCTGACCGGCGGCTGTGCGGCCGCGGCGGCGCGGTCTTCCGGCTGAGGCGCGGATTGGGGCGCGGGGCCTGGGGGCGGGGAGGGCGCGTCGGTCATGCGGTCTCTCGAGCGGGAGCGGTGGGGCCGGGGGGGCGGGGCGCGGCGTTCGCCGCAGCCTTCATGCGTAGGGCCAGCCGGGCGAAGAGGAACCCGGCGTAGAAGAATTGGACCAAGGCGATGAGGCCAATCACCACGAAGACGTCGTTGAAGGCCAGGATATTGGCCTGCTGTGTCACCTGTTGGGTCAGCAGGACGCTGGCGTCGGCGGCGCGGAGCGCGGGGTCGGCCTGGGTCGAGGCGTAGACCCCGGCGTAGCCCTGCAGCGTCGCCGCGACGGTGGGATCGGCCCCGGTCAGGCGTTCGGCCAGGCCCACGGCATGCTGTTGCGCCCTCACGGTTTGGAAGGTCCCGAGCATGGCCGCGCCGAACAGGCCGCCCAGGTTCTGGGCCACGCCGAACATGACCGAGAAGGTGATGATCGAGCCCAGGCCTCGGGTCAGAAGCTGGCCGATGCCGAACATGAACGAGGGGCCCAGGAACATGGCCGCCGCAAAGGCCAGCAGGGCTTGACTGAGGAAGAGTTGGCCAGGACCAGTCTGGAGCGTAGAGCCCGAGTCCATGAAGGCGGCGACGGCGATCAGCAGGATCGACATCAGGAACTGAGTCGCCAGGGTCTTCTGATTGAGGGTCATGGCGCTCAGCACGATCCCTGCGGCCGTTGCCGCCAAAACGAGGCCGTAGAGCAAGCGCTGTTGTTCTTGAGCCAGGCCTAAGGCCTGCATCAGGCCCGCGGCCCCTACGGTCTGTTCCGACAGTATCACCCTCACCAGGGCGATGTTCAGACAGAAGCGCAGGAAGGCGGCGGTGGCCACCCAGCGGGTGTCGATCAGCGGGTGCGCGCGACCGTGCTCGACCAGGCTGCCCGCCACCAGCATGATCACGGCGACGATCAGGCACCAGCCCAGCCACGGCGCCTCGAACCACCAGACGATGCGGCCGAGGCCCAATGTGGCGACGACCAAGCCGAGGCCTCCGCCCAGCAGGGCGAAGGTCAGCGCGTCGATACGCGCGAACACTTGGATACGGACGCCTTGAGGGAGACGAAAGAGCAGGACGGCGGCCAGCGAGGCGGCGGCTAGGCAGGCCTCCAGCGCATAGAGTCCCTGCCAGTAGGCCGCGTCGAGCAGGCCGGTTGAAATTACTCGCGCCAGCGGCGCGCCGAGCTGCGAAACACCGACACCCAAAACCAGGGCGCCGATGCGGAATGAGGCCGGAAAGGCCTGCAGCATGTAGAACATCGCCAGCGCCGTCAGGGCGGCCGCCCCCACGCCGCTGATCGCCCGCAGGATCAGGGCCATGGCGAAGTTGTCGAGCGCCAGATGGGCGAACGCCGCCACCGTATAGAGGCTTAAGAACACCAGGGCGAACCGGCGGATGCCGAATTGCTGGCGGTACTTCACCAACAAGAGGTTCATCGAGATGTTGGTCATGACGTAGATCGTGATCAGCCAGGCGCCTTGGTTGGGGGTAAGGCCCAGCGATCCTTGGATGGCGGGTAGGTTGACCTGGACGAGGGCCGCGCCCAGCGAGCCGGTGACGCCGATCAACAGGCTGATCAGGCCGTGAACGATACGGAAGCGCGTTGGGAAATCAGGCGTGGATGGCGAGCCCGGCAACATCGGGCGCTCATGCGGAAGCCAGTCCGGCGTTTGTCCGATCTGCTGGCCGTGATGTGGCATGCGCGGGCGAAGTCAGCCACGTCCGGTGGTGTTCGTAGGCTTTCGCGACGGCGAAACGCCCTCAACCATCCCTAACATGTGTCCCACCTCGTCTGCCAACTTGCGAACATTGGGGCGACCGGCTTCACGGGTCAAACCTTGGATGTCTGGGTTCTGAATGAGCACGATACCATGTTCCGGCAAACTTCCGTCAGGGGACCCGTCAGGGACGCGGTATCGATCCGACGTCGATCACTCGATCGGCACGCTGACCCGTATTGTCCGAAGGCAGGGCGAGGCCTGTCTGGTCCGAGCGCCAGCCCGGCCAAAGGCGGAGCGACAACACGCGTTTGTGGCCGGCTCGCCGGGGCCCTGGGGATCGAGCGACGTCGCCATCTATTGTCGCGGTAGCGGCGTCCCCAAGCCGCAGCTGCACCTGAGCGCGGCGGCACTTGCCGACGGAATGTTTCCCATGGCGCCCATGCACTCGGCTGACGACGCGTTCGATAGGGCGCGTGTTGTCCGGCGCATCTTCATGCTCCTTGGCGAGAAGCTTGTTCTGATCACACCGAGCGCGTTGCTGCTCGTCGGCGCGCCCAGGGTCGTGGCGATGCTATGCGGGGACAACCAGCGATCGCGCTCGGACTTCCGGCTCGGGGTTACAGGAACCGTGCTGGGGCTGGTCTGAGGGACCATCGTGCAGGGCATGATCATCTGCCTCGCCCCCACTCATCGGCGCCTTGGCAGGCGTGGCGGGCATCAAGACGAAGCTCTATTGGGCTCCGCGCTCCCATATCTGGCCAGCAAGTCTGCGAGCAGCGCGTTGGGGAACCGACGGTTCTGAATGATGGCGTAGAAACTTTCCGTGAGCTGCGGGATCCGGCAATGCTCGACCAGCACCCCCGATGCCAGCTCGTCGCGCACGACGATCGGCGGCACCAGCGTCACGCCTTCGCGCTCCCGGGCCAGCAGGCGTAGCATCGCCATATCGTCGACCTCGGCCAGGATGATGGGCCGGATGCCTGCCAGATCGAGAAGGCGGTCGAACCCGACCCGGATGTCGCTGTCGAGGCTGGGCAGCAGAATCGGCTCGCTGCGAAGATCCTCCGGGAAGCGGAACGGGGCCTTGTCGGGTCTGGGCCGGCCGACCAAGCTGACGGGCTGTTGGTTGAGCAGATGATTTCGAACGGGCGCGCGGGCGTCGCGTTGAGCGGCGCTATTGGAAAGCACCACGTCGA
>JAHINZ010000100.1 GCA_018895795.1 Alphaproteobacteria bacterium | reverse complement strand
GGGCCCCGACCGACCTCGACTCCCTGGTCGCCGCCCTGTGCGAGGATGCGGCCGACGCCGGCCAACCCGTACGCTTCACCGGCGGCTGCGGCCGCATCGTCCGCACCCGGCCCCAGGCCCTGCAACGCTGTCTCGCCAATCTGGTCGACAACGCCGTCAAACACGCGGGGGTCGCCGCGCTCAGCTGCGCCCGGACCGAGGGGCGCGTCGTCGTCGCGGTGCGGGATCACGGTCCGGGCCTGCCGCCGGATCGTATCGACGCCCTGTTCGAACCCTTCGCCCGGCTCGACCCGTCGCGGTCGCGCGACAGCGGCGGCGTGGGTCTGGGCCTGACCATCGCCCGGCGCATGGCCGAGCGCGCCGGCGCGACCCTGACCCTCGCCAATCATCCCGAAAGCGGGCTGATCGCGGAGGTGTCGCTGCCGGCCTGACGCTCAGACCCGGACCGCCGCGATCCCCTCGGCCGCCAGATCCGCCATCAGGCTCTCGACCGCCGCCTCCGCCGCCGCTTCGTCCCGGCCGCGGACCACCAGATTGGTCCCGACCTCGCCCTCGGTCCCCGCGCCGAACGGATAGCTGCCGAAGCTGAGCTCGCGGTTGGCCCGCGCCGCCGCCGTCAGCAGGTCGGCGATATCGCCCTCGCCGACGCCGGTGACCCGCACCGTCCGCGCATGCACCACCGCCCCGTGCCGCAGCCGGTGCGCCACGTCCTCCAGCATCGCCGTCATGATCTTCGGCACCCCGGCCATGACGAAGACATTGCCGATCTGGAAGCCCGGCGCGTCGGTCACCGGATTGGCGATCAGCGTCCCGCCCTCGGGGATCCGCGCCATCCGCCGCCGCGCGGCGTTGAACTCGCCCGCGCCGTAGCGCCGCTCCAGGATCGCCAGCGCGTCGGGATGCTCGGGCAGGGCCACGCCGAAGGCCGAAGCCACGGCGTCGGCCGTGATGTCGTCATGCGTCGGCCCGATGCCGCCGGTGGTGAAGACATAGTCGTGCGCCGCGCGCAGGGCGTTCAGATTGTCGACGATCTGCGCCTTGCGGTCGCCCACCGTCCGCGCCTCGATCAGGTCGACGCCCAGCGCCGCCAGGAAGCGGGCGATGGTGTTCAGATTGGTGTCCTGCGTCCGTCCGGACAGGACCTCGTCGCCGATGATCAGGACGGCGGCGGTGGGGGGTGTCTGGGTCATGCCGCCTGTCTAGCGCCGGGCGAGCGCGCTGTCCTCGCCCGCGTCGTCCGTCCAGCTCAACCCGGGAAGGACCGTGCCGGGACCGCCCGGCAGGGCGCCACAGGCGAACACGACGATGTCGCCGCCGGACATGGCGGCGAGCGTGACGGCCAGGCCTTTAACCGGGGGGTTGAGGTTCTGTGTTACCGTCGCCACCTGATTGACGAAATGATCCGGTTGGATCACGCCGCGCCGCAGCGCCCGGCGCCCGAGAGAGACCGATGTACGAGACCCCTGAACTCGACGACGACGCCTTCGTCCGCACCCATGAGATCCGCGTCCACGAGGACGAGGAGGCCTGGGAGGGCATGCGCGCGGCCGGCCGTCTGGTCGCCGAGGCGCTGGACATGATCACCGACCATGTCCGTCCGGGCATCACCACCGGCGAGATCGACGACCTGGTGCGCGAGTTCACACTCGACCACGGCGCCCTGCCCGCCTGCCTCGGCTACAAGGGCTATGAGAAGACCATCTGCACCTCGATCAACCACGTGGTCTGCCACGGCATTCCGGGCGACTGGGCCTTGCGCGAGGGCGACATCGTCAATATCGACGTCACGGTGATCGTCGACGGCTGGCACGGCGACACCTCGCGCATGTACGGCGTCGGCGAGGTGGGCCCCCGCGCCCGGCGCCTGGTCGACATCACCTATGAGGGCATGGCGCGCGGCCTGGCCGCCGTGAAGCCCGGCGCGACCCTGGGCGACATCGGCAACGCCATCCAGAGCTATGTCGAGGCCCAGCGCTGCAGCGTGGTCCGCGACTTCTGCGGCCACGGCCTGGGCAAGGTGTTCCACGACGCCCCCAACATCCTGCACTTCGGCCGTCCCGGCCAGGGCGCGGTGCTGAAGCCGGGGATGTTCTTCACCATCGAGCCCATGGTCAATCTGGGCAAGCCGGCCGTGAAGGTGTTGGGCGACGGCTGGACCGCAGTCACCCGCGACAAGTCGTTGTCGGCCCAATGCGAGCACTCGATCGGCGTCACCGAAGACGGCTACGAGATCTTCACCGGCTCGCCGACCGGCCTGTTCCAGCCGCCCATTCTGGGGGTCTGAGACCCGCCTCTCCAGGGCCGCCGTTCAATCGGCGACGGAAACGCCCAGTCCCGCCGTTCAACGGATCATGGGCTGGGCTTTCACACCCTGGAGACGCAAGTCACATGTCTAAATACGCACCGATCACCCTGGCGCTCGCCGCCGGCGCGCTGATCACGATGGCCGGCCCCGGCTTCGCCGCGCCCAAGGGCGGCCCCGCCCTCGACGCCAATGGCGACGGCAAGGTCACCCTGTCGGAATTCCAGTCCGGTCGCGCCGGCCGGATGATGGAGCGTCTGGACGCCAATAAGGACGGCAAGCTGTCGAAGGACGAGTTCGCCGCGCTGCGCCACGGCAAGGGCGCCGAGGGCAAGGGCGCCGAGGGCAAACACGGCGACAAGATGTGGGCCAGGCTCGACCTCAACAATGACGGCGTCCTGTCGCGCGGCGAGCTCGACGGCTTTCTGGCCAAGCGCTTCGCCCATATGGACGCCGACAATGACGGCGCCCTGAGCCCGACGGAGTTGAAGCGCGACGGCGGCAGGGCCAAGGTCGGGGTCTGACGGATGTGTTCACGCGCGGCGAGGTGAGGTTTGGCGGCCGAGGGGAGCGATCCCGACGAGGCGCTGCTGACAGGGGTGGGCCGGGGCGATCCGGCCGCCGTTCGCCAGCTGCTGGACCGACGCTTGCCGCGCGTGCTGGCCCTGGCCCGCCGGATGTTGAACGACGCCGGCGAAGCCGAGGACGTGGCCCAGGAAACCTTCCTGCGGGCCTGGAAACAGGCGCGGTCCTGGCGACCGGGCGGCGCCAGGTTCGACACCTGGCTGCACCGGGTGGCCCTGAACCTCTGCTACGACCGCCTGCGACGCCGGCGGGACGTGACGATGGCGCAGCCGCCCGAGCAGATCGACACCGGCCCCGCGCCGGACGCCGGCCTACTGGGCGCGGACCTGTCGCGCCGGGTCGAGACCGCCTTGGCCGCCCTGCCCGAGCGCCAGCGCGAGGCCATCGTGCTGTGCCACCATCAGGGCCTGGGCAATATCGAGGCCGCGGCGCTGATGGGCGTCACGGTGGAGGCGCTGGAAGGCCTGCTGGGCCGCGGACGCCGGGCGCTCAGGGCGTCCCTGGCCGATCTGGCGCAGCGCGGACGATGACGGAGGGCGAGACATGACCGAACACGGACTATCGCCAGAGCGGTTCCAGGCCCTGGCCGAGACCTATGGCGGCGACATCGCCCGCTGGCCCGAGCTCTGTCGCGAACAGGCCCGCGCCTTGCTGGCCCATGACCCCGAAGGCCTGGGCGCGATTCTGGCCGAGGCGTCCGACCTTGACCACCTGCTCGACCTGGCCCCGGCCGGGGCGGTGAACGCCGCCCTTCTGGGCCGGCTGATCGCCGCCGCGCCCCAGCCGGCGGGATCGGCGCGGCGCTGGATCGCCGGTCTCGGCGCGGCCCTAGGCCTGGGCGTCGCGGCCCTGGCGGGGGTCACGGCGGGCGTGGCGCTGGGACGCGCCGAACGACCCGACAGGGCGAAAACCGAGGTGATCGCCGCGGGCTTCGACACTCCCGACCTGTATGACGCCCTTGAGGAGGCTGGCGCGATATGACCGTTTCCCGCTCGCTGCTGATCGGCCTGATCGTCTCGGCCACCGTCAATGTGTTCCTGGTGGGCGGCGTCGCCGGCGTGGTCCTGGCGCGCCGGACCGCGCCGACGCCGCTGACGACGGCGCAGGTCCAGACCGAGCGCCCGGCCCGTCCGCCCCTGTGGGCCGCCGGCCAGGCCCTGTCGCCCGAAAGCCGGCGCGGCCTGCGTCTGGCGCTGCGCGACGCCAACCAGAAGAGCAAGGCGACGATCGCCGAGGCCCGCCAGGAGCGGGGCGCGGCGCTCGAGGCTCTGCGCACCCAGCCCTACGACCCCGCCGCCGTGGCGCGGCATCTGGCGGCCGCCCGAACCCGCGACAGCGCGGCGCGGTCGAACATCGAGGCGGCCCTGGTGACCTTCGCCGACACCCTGTCGCCGCGGGAGCGCGCGACCCTGGCCGACGGCCTGACCCGCGTCTATGCGCCTCGCCCGCGGCCGGGCTCGGACCACTGAGCCGCGCCGCGTCGGCCGACCGCTGAAATTTGCCTTTGGGTGTAACCAAACCGCCCGGCGCTGCGTATCTTCTGCAAAAGAACGCCTCCGGAGCCCGCCATGCTGATCCGCAACGCCCCCGACCTGACCGAGAACGAGGTCACCCATCATGGGCTCTATCTGCGGCGACGTGAGTTCCTTGGCGCGACGGCCGGCCTGGGCCTGACCGGTCTGGCGGGCGCGACCAGCGCCGCGTCGCTGACCTATGCCAAGGGCTTCTCGACCACCGAAAAGGCCACGTCCAAGGAAGACGTCACCAGCTACAACAACTTCTATGAGTTCGGCGTCGATAAGGGCGATCCGGCGCAGAACGCCGGCAGGCTGAAGACCCGCCCGTGGACCGTGCGCATCGACGGTGAGTGCGAAGCCCCCCGTACCGTCGATATCGACAGCCTGATCAAGGGCGCCAAGCTTGAGGAGCGCATCTATCGCATGCGCTGCGTCGAGGGCTGGTCGATGGTGATCCCGTGGGTGGGCTTTCCGCTCAAGGACCTGATCGCCTCGGTCAAGCCGACCTCAAAGGCCAAGTACGTGGCGTTCGAGACCCTGGTTCGCCCCTCGGAAATGTCCGGCCAGGCCTGGAACACCCTGGACTGGCCCTATCGCGAGGGCCTGCGGATCGATGAGGCCACCCATCCGCTGACCCTGATGGCCGTGGGCCTGTACGGCGACGCCCTGCCCAATCAGAACGGCGCGCCGCTGCGGCTGGTCGTGCCGTGGAAATATGGCTTCAAGGGCGGCAAGTCGATCGTGCGCATCACCCTGACCGACAAACAGCCCGCCACCGCCTGGAACCGCCTGGCTCCGCGCGAATACGGCTTCTATTCCAACGTCAATCCGGCCGTGGATCACCCCCGCTGGTCGCAGGCCACCGAGCGCCGCATCGGCGAGTTCCGCCGCCGCGAGACCCTGCCGTTCAACGGCTATGGCGAGTACGTGGCCGATCTCTATCGCGGCATGGACCTGAAGAAGAACTTCTGATGGACGGCAAGAAATCGGCGCGCAAGCGCCCGTCCAAGCTGCGGGACAATATCGTCTACGCCCTGGTCTGGCTGGCCTGTTTCGCGCCGCTGGTCTGGCTGGCGTGGAGGGGGGTCAACGGCGATCTGGGCGCCAATCCGATCGAGAAACTGATCCGTCAGCTGGGCGTCTGGGGTCTGAGGCTGCTGCTGGTCGGCCTGGCCATCACCCCGGCGGCCCGGATCTTCAAGCAGCCGCGGCTGGTGCGGTTCCGCCGCACGGTGGGGCTGTTCGCCTTCAGCTATATCGTGCTGCACCTGTTCAGCTATGTCGGCGTCGACCTGTTCTTCGATTTCAACCAGCTGTGGAAGGACATCCTCAAGCGGCCGTTCATCACCCTGGGCATGGGCGCCTTCGCGCTGCTGATCCCACTGGCGGTGACCTCGACCAATGGCTGGATCCTGCGCCTGGGCCGGGCCAGCTGGCAGAGGCTGCACTGGCTGATCTATCTGATCGCCCCGCTGGGCGTCGCCCACTACTACCTGCTGGTCAAGGCCGACCACCGGCCGCCGCTGATCTATGCGGCGGTGTTCACGGTGCTGATGGGCTGGCGGATTTGGGACAAGGTTCGGAGTCGGGCTTAGGCACTCGCCCCCTACGGATCGCTCCGCGATCGTCTTCCCCCGGAGGGGGAAGATGAACCGAACTCGTCTTCCCCCTCCGGGGGAGGAGCGCGCAGCGCGGAGGGGGCAAGTCGTCCGACCTATTTCGCCGCCACGCTCTTGGCATAGGCCTGGGCCTGGCCGATCAGCCGCAGGACGTTGCCGCTCCAGATCGCCTGGATGTCGGCGTCGGAATAGCCCTCGGTCTTCAGGCGCGCGGTGATCTTGGGCAGGTCGGCCACGTCTTCCAGACCCTCGATGCCGCCGCCGCCGTCCCAGTCGGCGCCGACGCAGACGCCCTTGGGCCCGGCGATCTTCAAGGCGTGCAGCATGCTGCTCATGAAGATGTCGAAGTTGGCGCGCACCGGCGGGTAGGCCTTGTCGACCGCGACGCGCTTGACCATCCACTCGACGATCTGCGCCTCGCTGGCGGTCTCGCTGTCGGGCGCCTTGCCGATAGCCTCTAAGGCCGCCTTGCGCTCCGGGCTGGTCGGCGCGGCGATCAGATAGACCGAATTGATGCACACCGCCCCACCGCCGTCGGCGATGGTCTTGATGTGCTTGTCGTCCAGATTGCGCGGGTGGTCGAAAATCGCCCTGGCCCCGGAATGCGAGGCGATGATCGGAACCTTCGACAGGGCCACCGACTGATCGACCACGTCGTCCGAAGCGTGGCTGACGTCGATCAGAATGCCCAGGCGATTGGCTTCGGCGACCCAGCGCAGGCCCAGCGGCGAATAGCCGTTCCAGATCTTGCCCTTGGGATCGGTGGAGCTGTCGGCGAACTGGTTGTTGCGGAAATGGACGGGCCCGGCCATCCGCACCCCGGCCGTGTAGAAGGTCTGCATCAGGGTCAGGTCCTCCCCCATCGGCCAGCTGTTCTCGATGCTCTGGAAGGCGAAGGTCTTGCCGGCCTTGTTGATCCGCACGGCGTCTTCCGGCGTGAAGGCCAGCTCAAAGGCGTCGGGGTGGGCGGCCACCATCTCGCGGATCTCGACGGCGCGCTTGAGGGCGAAGTCGCGCGCGTAGCGATAGCCCTCGGCGGTCAGGTCGCCCTGGCCGGTATAGATCACGAAGAAACCGCCATCCAGACCGCCAGCCTTCATGCGCGGCAAGTCCACCTGGGTGCCGTCCACGGTCACGGCGTGGCGATCCATCATGCTCCAGCCGGCGCGACTGAAGTGCTCGGGCGTGTCGAGATGGGTGTCGAGGGTCAGGAGGCTCTGGTGCAGGGCCAGGTCAGCCTTGGAGACGGCTGGCGCGGGCGGCGTCGCGGCGTGAGCGGTGGCGGCCATCAGGGCGGCGGAGCCCAGCAGGGCGGTCAGCAGACGATGGGACATCAAGGCTCCGGGGCAGGACGCGAACTGAGATCGACAAGCTCGGGGATGGCCCCCGGCCCGTCAAGGCGCGCCAGGGGTTTTTGGACCACCTGCCCGATCCCGGCGCAACGCCGCCGGCTCCCTACCCGACACCGCCCTGCCCGGCGCAGACTCGGCCACGCCGTTAAATCCGCTGGACGGCGCGGCGGCCAAGCGTGGACACTGGGACATCGTCGCGCGCCATCAAGGAGTTGCCCCATTCCCGCCGTCCCTGTCCTGAACCTGGCGGTGGCGCTCGGCATCGGCCTGCTGATCGGCGCCGAGCGGGAACGCCGCAAAGCCCAGCGCCCGTCGCCGTCGTCCGCGGCGGGCCTGCGCACCTTTTCGGTGGCGACCCTGGCCGGAGCGCTCAGCCTGGCGGTCGGCGGACCGATGCTGCTGGCCGTGGTCGCGGCCGCGGTCGCCGCCTTCGCCGCCCTGAGCTACTGGCGCGCCCGGACCGACGATGACCCTGGGCTGACCACCGAGATCGCCCTGGTGCTGGCGGTGCTGGTCGGGGCCCTGGCGGTCCCGGAGCCGAAGCTGGCGGCCGGGGTCGGCGTCGTGGTCGTGATCCTGCTGGCGGCGCGGACCCCGCTGCATCATTTCGTCAGCCAGGTCCTGACCGTGGACGAGGTTCGCGACGCCCTGATCCTGGGCGGGGCCAGTCTGGTCGTCCTGCCCCTGCTGCCCGATCGCGCCATGGGGCCGTTCTACGCCGTCAATCCGCACGCGATCTGGCTGGTCGTCGTGCTGGTGCTGGCCATCGGGGCCGGCGGTCATGTCGCGGTGCGCAGCCTGGGCGCGCGGTTTGGCCTGCCCATCGCCGGGCTGGCCTCGGGCTTCATCTCCAGCACGGCCACCATCGGGGCCATGGCCGCCCGGGTGGCGGCCACGCCGGCCCTGCTGCCGGCGGCGGTGGCGGGGGCGGTGCTGTCGACCGTCGCCACCGTCATCCAGATGACGCTGGTGATCGCCGCCGTCGACCTGCCGACCTTGCTGGTCATGCGAGGCCCCTTGCTCTGCGCCGGACTGGCGGCGGCGGCCTACGGCGCGGTGTTCACGATCCTGGCCCTGCGACGCCCCGCCAAGGACGAGCCCGATCCGGGCCAAGCGTTCAACCTGACCTCGGCCCTGACCTTCGCCCTGACCCTGGGCGTGATTCTCGTCGCCTCGGCGGCGCTGCGCGAGCGGTTCGGCGATGCGGGCGTCATCGCCGGCGCCGCCCTGGCCGGCCTGGTCGACGCCCATGCCACGGCGATCTCGACCGCCTCGCTGGCGGCGTCCGGCCAGATCGCGCCGACCGCCGCCGTCCTGCCGATCCTGGCCGGCCTGACCACCAATACGGTCAGCAAGCTGATCCTGACCTTCGCCGGCGGGCGACGCGATTTCGCCTGGCGGGTCGCGCCGGGCCTGGCCCTGGTCGCCGCAGCCGCCTGGCTGGGCGCCCTGATCCCGCTAGGGACTTGATCCGGATCAAGGCCCTGCCGCGCGGGCGCGCGAGGATGGCGCGATCACACCGCCCGACCGCTCGCGCGGGGCGCGTGACGTTGACCCTGGACGCCGGATGACCACCTCATGACCGTTGAACTCTTGCGGGGTTTGGAGGAGGCGGACGCGACGGCGCGGCTGGCCGTCTCCGGACCCAACGCACTGCCGCGCGCCGCCGGGCGGGGCGTGGGCCGCATCATCGGCGAGACCCTGCGCGAGCCGATGTTCCTGCTGCTGATCGGCGCGGCGGCGCTCTATCTGGCGCTGGGCGATCTGAGCGAGGGCCTGTTCCTGACGGCCGGGGCCCTGGCCTCGGTCGGGCTGGTGGTGATGCAGGAGGCCCGCAGCGAGCGCGCCCTCAACGCCCTGCGGGTGCTGGCCCAACCGCTGGCCCGGGTCATCCGCGGCGGCCACGAGCGACAGATCCCGGCCCGCGACCTGGTCCCTGACGACCTGCTGCTGATCGGCGAGGGCGAGCGGCTGCCGGCCGACGCCCACCTGATCGGCGGCGAGGTGCTGACCGTCGACGAATCGGCCCTGACCGGGGAATCGGCCCCGGTGACCAAGCCTCCGGCCGGCCCCGACGACGTCGCGCCATCCAATCCGGCGCCGGGGACCGAGGGCTCGTCCGACCTGTTCGCCGGCACCCTGGTGGTCCGGGGCCAGGGCGTGGCGCGGGTGACCCGCACGGGGCCGCGCTCGGCCCTGGGCCAGATCGGCGCGTCCCTGGCGGGCATCGATCACGAACCGACGCCGCTGCAGAAGACCGCCGGACGCCTGGTCGGCCTGCTGGGGGCCATGGCCCTGGCGTTCTGCGCCGTGGTGGTGCTGGCCTACGGCTTTCTGCGCCACGACTGGATCGGCGGCGTCCTGGCCGGGGTGACGGTGGCGATCTCCCTGATCCCCGAGGAATTCCCCATGGTGCTGGCGGTGTTCCTGGCGCTGGGCGCCTGGCGGCTGGCCACCCATCAGGTGCTGACGCGGCGCAGCGCCGTGATCGAGACCCTGGGCGCGGCTACCGTGCTGTGCGTCGACAAGACCGGCACCCTGACCGAAAACCAGATGCGCATCGCGCGGCTGTGGACCTTGGCCGGCGATGTGGCCGTCGAGGCGGCGCGCCCGATGGGCGGCGCGGCGGGCGAGCTGCTGGACCTGGCCGCCCTGGCCTCGGCCGTGCGGCCCATCGACCCGATGGACAGGGCGGTCCGCCGTCTGTCGACCGACGCCGTCACCGACCTGGCCGTGACCGGGCCCGAGCCCGAGCGCGCCTGGCCCCTCCGCCCTGAATTGCTGGCGGTCGTCCAGGTCTGGCGGCAAGCGGGCGCGCGGCGGATCGCGGCGGCCAAGGGCGCGCCCGAGGCGATCTTCGGGTTATGCCGATTGCCGGCCGACGAGATCGCCGCCCTACAGGCCGTGATCGAGGGCTATGCGGATCAGGGTTTGCGGGTGCTGGGCGTGGCCTCGGCCCAGGCGCAGGCCGCCTTCGGGGAGGATCCCGGCGCGGTCGCCTTCACGTTCGCGGGCCTGATCGGCTTCATCGATCCGCTTCGCCCCGACGTCCCGCAGGCCCTGGCCGAGGCTCGCGCGGCCGGCGTGGCCGTGGTGATGATCACCGGCGATCACCCGGCCACGGCCCTGGCCATCGCCCGGTCGGCGGGGCTGGACGTCTCGGCCGGCGTGCTGCTGGGGTCCGACCTCGAAGCCTTGCCGCTCTCGGTGCTGAGCGAACGCCTGCGCAGCGTCCGGGTGTTCGCCCGCGTCGCCCCCGCCCAGAAGCTGCGCATCGTCGAGGCCCTGAAGGCCGACGGTCAGGTCGTGGCCATGACCGGCGACGGGATCAATGACGCCCCGGCCCTGGAGGCGGCGCATATCGGCATCGCCATGGGCAAAAAGGGGACGGACGTGGCGCGCGAGGCGGCCGATCTGGTGCTGCTGGACGACAGCTTCGCCTCGATCGTCGGCGGCGTGCGCCTGGGCCGGCGGATCTTCACCAACCTGCGCCGCGCCCTGACCTATATCACCGCGATCCACGTGCCGATCGCCGGCTTGGCCCTGGCGCCCATCCTGCTGGGCCTGCCGCCTTTGCTGTTTCCGATGCATGTGGTGCTGATGGAGCTGGCCATCGACCCGACCTGCGCCCTGGTCTTCGAGGCCGAGCCCGGCGGGGCCCACGCCATGCAGCATCCGCCCAGGCCGCGCGACGAGCCGTTGTTTGGCCCGCGCCAGATCGGCCTGGCCCTGCTGCAGGGCCTGGTGGTTCTGGCCGGCGTGCTGACGATCTATCTGTGGGCCTTGCGGACCTATTCCGAGGATCAGGCGCGGGGCGCGGCCTTCACGACCCTGGTGCTGGCCAATCTGATCCTGGCCCTGGCCGACGCGGCGGCCTCGGGCAAGCTGCTGGCGGCCTATCGGCGCGCCTATTGGATCATCGCCGCGGCGGTCACCACCCTGCTGGTCGTGATCCTGACCGTGCCGGCGGCGGCCAGTGTGTTCAAGGTGGCGACGCCCCCGCCCCTGCTGCTTCTGGTCATGCTGGTCACGGCGACGGTCTGCGGCGGCTGGACGGCGGCGGCGGCGCGGCTGCGGGTCAAGGCCAAGCTCAGATCAGCCCCAGCGCCTTGAAGCTGGCCACGCCGTCGCGGCCCACCACCAGATGGTCGTGGACAGCGATCTTCAGGGCCCGCCCGGCCTCGATCACCTGCTTGGTCATGTCGATGTCGGGGCGCGACGGGGTGGGATCGCCCGAGGGATGGTTGTGCAGCAGGATGATGTTGGAGCTGGACAGCTCCAAGGCCCGCCGCATCACTTCACGCGGATAGACCGGGGCGTGGTCCACCGTGCCGTGGTTCATGACCTCGTCGGCGATCAGCTGGTTCTTCTTGTCCAGGAACAGCACGCGAAACTGCTCGCGCGGCTCGTTGGCCAGGGCGACGCGGACATAGCCCAGCAGGGCGCTCCATGACGAGATCACCGGCCGCTTGCCGATCTTGTCGCGCCCGGCCCGCAGCGTGGCCTCGTGCAGCAACTTGATATCCAGGGCGGCGGTCTCGCCGACTCCGGGCACGGTCTTCAGCTCCTCCAGGGTGGCGCCGATCACCTGGCCGAACGAGCCGAACCGCCCGAGCAACGCCTTGGCCATCGGCTTGACGTCGCCCCGCGCGAAGGTGCGGAACAGATACAGCTCCAGCAGTTCATAGTCGGGCATGGCCACCAGCCCGCCGGCCCTGGCCCGGTGACGCAGGCGTTCGCGATGACCCAGCTGGTGGGCCGCCGGCGTCGCGTCGGAGACGCCCAGGGATCGCGCGCTGACCATGTCGACTCCGTGCCGGAGGCGAACACTGTGACGTAAACAGCTCAAGGTTGTCTAGAGGTGAAGTGGGCGCAAAAAAGGTTTCCGGTTAACGCGCCATTGGGACCGGCCGGAGGGGCTGGCCAGCCCCTCCGGCCCCACCCCTATCGCGGCGTAAGCCGGTTGGGGTCGATGAACTGGCGCGGAAGGCCGGGGCCCTGGAAATAGGCCCCCAGCCAGGCGCCGCCGCCGCCGTTGAACCACTCCACCCGGATGGCGTGCTTGCCGGGCTGCAGGTCGACGCCGCCGCTGGCCGTGACCACGCCGTGGTCGCCGTCATTGTCGACCACCAGCTTGCCGTCGATGTAGAGCTTGCTGCCGTCGTCCGAGGCCAGCGAGAAGCCATAGGTCCCGGCGGTCGCGATCTGCAGGTCGCCCTCGAACACCACGGCGATGCTGTCTTCGCGGGGAAGCGTCAGCCCGGTCAGGGAGATTTCGTGGGCTACGCCGGAGGCCACGGGCTCAAGCCGGGTGAAATCGGGCAATCGCACCGGCCCCTCGGGCAGCAGATAGACCTTGTAGGTCACGCCGCGCGCGCCGGCGGCCTTGAGGTCCAGGATCCGGAAATAGCCCGTGGCCGGAACGCTGGCGGCCTTGCCGTCCACGAACAGCGAAGCGCGCACGATCGTGTTCTGGGTGATCTTGACCGGGCCGACGTAGAGCGTGGATCCGGCCGTGGGAATGGCGTTGTCTAGCGTATAGCGGATCTCGCCGACGGGGTTGGGGTTGCGGATAGTCATTTGCGCGGCTTGACCGACAAACAGCCCGCCTGAGGTCGCCGTGCCATCCTTCGCCGGTTCGATCACCGGCGAGGCGTAGAAGCTGCTGGAGCGATAGGCCTGCTCCGGCGTCTCTTCACCGTTCAGGATGGGCGTGACCGGGCGGCCCAGCCAGGCATAAGGGATCTTGGCGCCCAACAACCAAGCGGCGGTGGCCGTGGTGTCGAAGGTGTTGATCGGCAGGTCCAGCTGGACGCCCGGCTTGATGGCCTTGCCATAGGCGATCCAGGGAATTTCCAGTTCGGCCAGGCTCTCGCCGCCGTGGCCCTTGCCGATGCCGCCATGGTCGGCGGTGACCAGGATCACCGTTTCGTCGGCGATACCCGCCTCCACGGTCGCCTGTCGGATCCGGCTGATCAGCGTGTCGACCTTGGTCACGGCGTCGTAATAGCGCGGCGTTCCATGGCCATATTCGTGCCCCGCATGGTCGACATCATCGAAATGCACGAACAGCAAGGCGGGCTGTTTGGCCTTGATGTAGGCGATGGCCAGGGCCGCGGTGTCGTCCTCGTCCCTGCCGTTGACGTCATAATCCACGAACCGGTGGTCATAGAGATTGCCGAACCCGTCCCACTGATAGATCGAGCCTACCTCCGACTGTGGTTGCTGATCGAACAGCACCTGGAAGATCGACGGGAAGAAGCCGCCCGAACCGGTCACCGAGGCCGGGAAGTTGAACTCGCCCACCTTCCAGTCATTGCTGGTGACGCCGTGCTGCTCGGGACCCACCCCGTCGATGATGGAGGCCCAGTTGGCGCCGCTGGTGGTGGGCAGGACGCCCCGCGCATGCAGGCTCCAGCTGCCGTGCTTCATCATGTCGTGCAGGGTGGGGGTGTCGGCCTTCATCACCCCGTCCGGGCTGAGGGCGTCCACGCCGATGATGATCACGTGATCGACCTTCCGGGCGCCGTCGGCCTGGGCGCCGCTCGCCCAGGCCAGGCCGACGACGAGCGCGATCGAGGTGGCGAGGTGGCGGATGGGGTTGGTCATGGCAGGCTCCAGAAACTGGCCAGCGCGCCAGACCGTGGACATCCCGCTGGAGCCGACCGTCCGCCGCTATTGGTATAGACCAGTTACCACAACAAGTTTGCGGTTTTGCGACTGTGGCCGTTGAACAGCGCCGCGGTTGGGCGCTACCGCCTTGGGGAGATCGGCGGATTTAGGCTTGGACCAGGCTGCAATAGATCTCGCCTTCCTGGGCCTTGTGCCCAGGACCCAGGTTTGAGGCAGGTTATGATTTCGGCCCTATTCACGGCTGAACGGACCAGAATTCAGGCCCAAGCGCGCATCAGCGGCGCCATGGGTCCTGGGCACGAGGCCCAGGAAGGCCAAGCCTTTTGGCGCCTGTTCCATCGGCGATCGCCCTGGGGTGGGATTTCGGCGTCTCAAAGACCGCGACGCCCTATCCATCACCGCAACAGAAAATGAGCCCGGCCCAAAAGGCCTGGCGCGCCCCTACCCTTCCGCCCGCATCACCGTCTCGAACGCCGCCCGCGCCTTGAGCTTGGCCTTGGCCAGCTTGGTCTGCAGCGCGGCGAAGGTGCGCGTCTGGCCGGCCCGCGCCAACAGGGCCTTGAAGGCCTTGGGTTCCACCTCGGGGTCGCCGCCGTCCTCCAACGCCACCTTGATCAGTTGCGACAGGTCCTGCTCCAGCCGCCAGGCGGTCTCCAGACTGGCCAGGGCGATGTCATCCCCCAGGCCCGCCTTGCGCAGCGCGGCCAGGGCGTCGCCGGTGTTGTGGGCCAGCGGTCCGCCCTCGGCCGCGTGCTTCAGCTGCAGGAACTGGGCGACGAACTCGATATCGACCAGCCCGCCCGGCGTCAGCTTCAGGTCCCAGACGCCCTGGCCGGGGCGTTCCTGCTCCATCAGGTCGCGCATCTCCAGCACGTCGGCGGCGGTCTTGACCGGGTCGCGTGGTCGGCGCAGCGCCGCCGCGATCGCCGCCTCGGCCCGCGCCTGGAAGGCCGGCGAGCTGGCCCACATCACCCGGGCGCGGGTCAGGGCCAGCAGCTCCCAGGTCTCGGCCTCGCGGGCGTAATAGTCCTCGAAGGCGGCGAAGCTGACGGCGACCGGACCCTTGGTGCCCGAGGGCCGCAGCTTCAGGTCCACCTCGTACAGCGTGCCCTCCCCGGTCGGCGCCGACAGGGCCGAGGTCAGGCGCTGGGTGAAGCGGGCATAGAAGCTGTCGGCGCTCCAAGACTTGATCGACGACAGCCCCGCCGGATCGTCGGCGGCGTAGAGGGTCATCAGGTCGAGGTCGGACTTGGCGGTCATCTCGCGCGAGCCGGCCTTGCCCAGGGCCACCACGGCCACCTGGCCGGGGAAGTCGCCGCCGAGCCGCACAGTCTCGGCCAGGGCGGCCGGGGCCAGTCCGCCGACGATCAGATCGCCCAGACCGGCGAAGGCCGCGCCGACATCGCGAGCGTCGGCCGTGCCGCTCATCACCCGCACTCCGATGCGGAAGCTCTGGTCGCGAAACAGCCGGCGGGCGGCGTTCATCGCCTCCTCGTAGTCCGCCGGATCCCAGGCGGCGATCTCGGGCGCGGCCATCGGCCCGAAGAAGGCCGGGTCCAAGAGGGCGTCCAGGGCCGTTGGCCGCCGGGCCAGGGTGGCGGCCAGGCGCGGGGCGAAGGCCATGACCTCGACGATCAGCTCGAACAGGCGCGGCTGGGCCAGGAACAGCGACTGGATCTGCACGCCGGAACTCAAGCTGGCGAAGAAGTCGGCGAAGCGGTTGAAGGCGGTGTCGGGCGCGCCGGTGGCGTTGGCGGCGTCCAGCAGGCGCGGCGCCAGGCGGGTGAACAGCTCGCGCCCACGCTCGGTGCGGGTGGCGGCGATGCGGCCGTGATGCCAGCCGCGAATGGTGGCCGCGACGCGCTCGGGGCTGGAAAAGCCCATGCGCTTGAGGGTGGCCAGGGTCTCGGGATCGTCCTCGACCCCGGTGAACACCAGGCTGCCGAAGCGCGAGGACAGTTCCTCCTCGCCGGCGAACAGCTTGCCATAGCGGACATTGACGCCTTGCAGGATCTTGCCGACGGCGGCGTCAAAGCCGCGCAAGGTCTCGTGGTTCCAAAGGGCGGCGACCTTCTTGCGATCGGCGTCCTGCTCCGGAAGCTTGTGGGTCTGCTCATCGGCGATCATCTGGGCCCGGTGTTCCAGAGCGCGCAGATCTTCATAGGCCCCAGCCAGCCAATCGGCGTCCTCGGGCGAGACATGGCCGGCCGCCGCCAGGGCCCGCAGGGCGTCCAGGGTGCGCGGGCTGCGCAGGTCGCTCTGACGGCCGCCCAGGATCAGTTGCTGGGTCTGGACGAAGAACTCGATCTCGCGGATCCCGCCCCGCCCCAGCTTCAGATCCGCGCCCTTGGCGGTCAGGCGGTCGTCGACCTTGTAGGTATGGATCTGGCGCTTGATCGAATGGATGTCGGCGATGGCGGCGAAATCCAGGTTCTTGCGCCAGATGAACGGCTGCAGCTCGGCCAGGAACGCTTCGCCCTGAGCGATGTCGCCGGCCGCGATCCGCGCCTTGATATGGGCCGCCCGTTCCCAGTTCTGGCCGACGTTCTCATAGTAGTCGAGCGCGGCGTCGACCGGCATGGCCGGCGGGGTCGAGGACGGATCGGGACGCAGGCGCAGGTCGATGCGGAACACGTAACCGTCGGCGGTGCGCTCCTGCAGGATGCGGCCCAGATGGTTGGCGATGCGCACGGCGACGCCCTGCGGCTCTACGCCCGGTGCCACCGGCAGCTTTTCGGGCGCGTAGAAGATCGAGAAATCGATGTCGCTGGAATAGTTCAGCTCGAACGCGCCGTGCTTGCCCATGGCGATGCAGAACAGGCCCGGCGCGGGGCCGGCGTCCGTCTCGCCGATCTGGGTCAGGGCGCCGCGATCGACCTCCAGTCGCACGGCCTGGGCCAGGGCGGCGAGCAGGCTGGCGTCGGCGAAGCGGGTCAGGGCCCCGGTCACCGCGTCCAGGTCCCAGACCCCGCCCAGGTCGCACAGGGCGGTCAGAAGATGCAGATCCGCCTTCAGTTCGCGCAGGGCCTTGCGGGCGGTCTCGAAGTCGGGCTCGGCGGCCACCGCCTCGGCGGCGGCCAGGATCGTGGCCAGCCGGTCGAGCGGATCGGCGTTCAGGATCGACGGCAGCCGCGTCGCGTCGCGGCGCGCCAGGCCGGCCAGATAGGGCGAGGCTGAAAACACCGGCGCCAGGGCGGGCCACGCCGCCTCGACCTCGGCCGCCGCCGTCTCACCGACCTTGCGCACGATGGCCTCATGGGCGCGCTCGGCCGCCTTGGGGTCAGCGATCGGGCCGCAGGGGGCCAGGCGTTCGAGCAGGCGAGTCATGGCCGGCACCGTGGCCCGGCGCGGGCGGCCGGGCAAGGCGGGTGCTTGACGCGCCATATTACAACTGTAAGCATTATAAGGTCGAACCCGTCTCAACGCGCGGTCGGCGTCGGATAGGGACCGCGACCATGATCGAACTGTTCGCCCTGGCGCTGACACGCGCCCAGATCGCGGCGGCCTTCGGCGTTCTGCTGGTGCTGGTGTTGCGCCTGCCGGTCCGCAAGCTGTTCGGCCCGCGCCTGGCCTATGGCCTGTGGATCCTGGCGCCCGTGGCCGCGGCGGCCAGCGTCTTCCCCAGCCTGGCCGAGACCTTGTGGATCGGTGAGGCCGCCGCGCCGCTGTCGCGGGGCCTGGCCCTGACGGTCTTGGCGACCTGGCTGGTCGGGGCGGCCGTGTTCGCCGGCGTCATGGCGCTGCAGGAGCACGCCTTCCGGCGCCGCGCCGACCGGGGCGAGGTCGGGCCCGCCGTGATGGGCGCCCTGTGGCCGCGCCTGGTTCTGCCGACCGATTTCGAGAGCCGCTTCACCGCCCGTGAGCGCGACCTGATCCTGTTGCACGAACGCACCCACATCCGTCGGGGCGATCCGATGGCCAACCTGGTCGTGGCCGGCTGCCGGGCGCTGGGCTGGTGCAATCCGGCGATCCACCTTGGCGCGGCCTTCGCCCGTATCGATCAGGAACTGGCCTGCGACGCCACGGTCCTGGCCCTGAGGCGCAACATCCGCGGCGACTACGCCAAGGCCCTGCTGAAGGCGTCGACATTCGGCCTGGCCTCGCCTCTGGCCTGCGGCTGGGGCACGCACCCGCTGGTGCTGCGCGTCGGCTTCCTGAACAGGATCGAGCCCAGCCTTCGGCGGCAGGTCGCCGGCTTTCTGGTCCTGACAGCCCTCGCCGTGGCCACCTTCCTGGGCGTCTGGAGCGTGGCCCCCCGGGGGTTCGACCCGCAAGCCCTGGCCCCGGACGCGATCGACGCGGATCACGCCCCTTTGAGCTGAACCTGGCCGTACAGGCTGGCGATCGCGGCGATGGCGGCCTCGGCCTCCGCGCGGTTGGCCGTCTCATTGTCGTCGTTATAGCCCCAGGCCTCGGTCTCGCCGACATACTGCACGACGATGCCGTCGCGGCGCGGCAGCACCGAGACGTGTTTGTAATAAAGGCCGTAGTTCACCTCGGGCTGCGGGATCAGCCAGGCGATCTGGCCGCGCACCGGGATGATGCTCTCGTCCTTCCACAGCGCTCGCGCGCCATAGCCGGTGCAATTGACAACCACCTTCTGGTTCAGCACCGCCAGGTCGGCGGGGGTGTTGAAGGTCATGGTCTCGATCTTGCCGCCGGCCAGCAGGAAGTCGGTGGTCAGCAGGTGGGCATATTCGGCGACGTTGAACTGCATCGACGAGCCGCGCCGCGCGTAGCGGGTCGGAAACGGATGCTGGCCCGGCTCCAGAACCATCGAGCGCGGGGTGATGTCGCCCACGCGGTCGGCATAGTTGACGAAGCGCACCGCGTTGGCATCCGGCGGCGTCGCGCGGTCTGGACCCGATCCCGATCCAGGCGGCGTGTCGAACGGGGTGTAGCGGTCGGTCCATTCGACCGGCGCGCCCGAAAGACCGACATAGGTCTGATAGGCCTTGTAGGAGGTGCGGCACATCTCCTCCCACAGCGCCTCGAACCCGGGCGCGGTGGCGCCGACGGCGGCGATGCGGGAGTCCGGCGACCAGGTGCCGGTGGCGCGGGCCGAGCGGGTATAGGGCGTGCGCTCGCTGGCATAGATGGTGACATTGGCCCCGGCCCGCCGCAGCAGGGTGGCCGTGGTCAGGCCCAGGGCGCCGCAGCCGATCACCGCGATGTCTTTCTCGCCGCCGGCCAGGGCGTTCTTCGTCGCGATGGTCCCCGAGCCCCACGACAGCGACCAGCCGCTGCCGCCGTGGCCGTAATTGTGGACCACGGTCTTGTCGCCGACCGTCTCGACGTCCAGGCGCGGACCGGCCTTGCGGAACGGCCGCAGGCAGACGGTGATCTTGGAGATGCGGTCGGGCTTCATCCGGAACGGCGCCAGCGGCGGCACGACGTCGAACGGCGCGAGACCGTTGGTGATCAGGCCCGGCTTGCGAACCATCTGGCCCGGCGCGCAGCCCGCCACACCCATCAGGCCCAGCCCGCCCAGACCCGCCAGCAGACGCCGCCGGCTCGTCCTCGCGTCGATCTCGAAAGCCATGCCCGCCTCGCGCCGTTGGATCGAGCCTCAGCTTGGACCAGAGACCGGCGTGATTCGACCCCCATCACCCGCCCGTTCACAATTGAGTCGCGCGCGCCACCAGAACGGGCGCCGCTACTCCACCCGCGGCAGCACCAGCGCCACCCGCAGCCCCGGACCAAAGCCGTCATATTCGCCCGGCCCCTCGGCCAGTTCCAGTCGGCCGCCGTGCGAGGCGGCCACGGCCTGGACCAGGGACAGGCCGAGACCCGCGCCGGGCTCGCTGCGGCTGTTCTCAAGGCGCACGAAGCGTTGGACGACGCGGGCGCGGTCCGCGTCGGGTACGCCGGGGCCGGTGTCGGTGACCGAGAACTCCAGCTCGCCGGACGAGCGACGGCGGGCCCGCAGCATCACCGCCCCGCCGCTGGGGGTATATTTGATGGCGTTGTCGAGGATGTTGGCCAGGGCCTGGGCGATGAACTCGCGATTGCCGCGAATGGTCAGGGCCGGGGTGATCTCGGCCTTGAAGTCCAGCCCCTTGTCCTCGCAGCTGGCCTCGTAGAGCTCGGCCATGTCGCTGGCCAATTCGCTGGAGTCGAAGCTCTGCTGGTCGGGCGCCTGGCCGGCGGCCTGCAGGCGGGCGATGGCCAGCACGGCGTTGAAGGTCTTGAGCACGCCGTCGGCGTCCTGCAGGGCGGTTTCCAGGGCCGCCACGGGATCGCCCTTGCCGTTTTCGGCGTCGATCAGGGCCACTTCCATCCGGGCCCGCAGACGGGTCAGAGGCGAGCGAAGGTCGTGGGCGATGGCGTCCCCGGCGTGGCGCAGGCCGCCCATCAGCCGCTCGATGCGATCGAGCATGTCGTTGAGACCCTCGGCCAGTTCGTCATATTCGTCGCGGGCCCCGCGCACCTTGGCCCGGGCGTGCAGATCGCCGGCCTGAACCGCCGCCACCAGATCCACCAGCCCCTGCATGCTGCGCGAGACATTGCGGCTGATCAGCACCCCGCCGGCCAGGCCCAGGATGATCACCAGCGCCCCCGCGCCCCACAGCGCCCGGACGATCTTGCGGACATAGCCTTCCGAGGCGGCCACGTCGGCGCCGACGAACAGCACCTCGCCGCCCGCCAGCCGCTCCTGCACGCCGCGCGCGGCGTTACGCATCTCGGCGCCGTCAAGGTCGGTTTCGGTGACCTTGAAACTGGCCCAGCTGGGGCCGTCGCCCTTGAACTCGTCCAGCGGCGAGGCCTCGATCGAGCCGGAGATGCGCTTGCCGCTCTTGTCGGCCAGGAAATACAGGAACGGCCGCTCGCCGGTGGCGCGCTCGACGATGGCCTGGTTGAGGGCGTTGACGCCGCCCTGGCGATAGGCGGCCTCCAGGCTCTCCATCTCGCGGCTGATCTCGGCGTCGGCGCGACGGTTCACCTCGCCGGCCGTGGCCACATAGATATAGCCCAGGAACGCGCTGGCGGCCGCCGCGAACAGGGCCAGGAACAGCAGGGTCAGCCGGAACGGCGTGGTGCGGAAAAGGCGCGGCAGGCGCATGGTCTAGCTCTTCTGGCCCAACAGGGCGGCGATATCGCGGCGGCTGTCGAGGATGCGGAGAACGAGCACGCCTGCCCCATCGGGCAGCGGGCGGTAGATGATCTTCCAGGGTCTGACGTTGAAGCCGCGAGGCTGACCCGGTACGCCGGTGAGCAATGGACCGAGAAGCGGCCGCCTGGCCAGTCGCTCGATCGTCTTATCCAGGCGCCTCAGCGCATGCTCAGCGCGCCTCGGACCGCCATCCAAAGCAATCCAGGCGTAAATGCGCCGGAAGTCGCGCTGTGCGCTCGCCGATTTAACGACCGTCGCGCCAACCATCAGCGCTTCTGGTTCTTCTCGAACTCAGCGCGGGCGTCAGCCAGCATGTCCTCGAAATTCCACGGTGTGGGCGGATCGGTCTCGTCGAGCGCCTCTTGAACAAGTTCGTTGATGGCCTCGCGGTTACGTTCAAACCAGGCTTCCATTTCGAACTCGGTCGGGATCGGACCCAGACCATCGTCGATTGGTCCCAGATCGTCGAAGTCGTCCGCCTCGGGTTTCGCCGGCTTGTTCATGACCCTCAACCTATCACGACGCCGCGCCGTCGCCTACGGATCGAGGCGGTAGCCGGCGCCGCGCACGGTCTGCAGCATGGCGCGGTCAAACCCCTTGTCGATCTTGCTGCGCAGCCGCGAGACGTGCACGTCGATGACATTGGTCTGCGGGTCGAAATGGTATTCCCACACCTTCTCCAGCAGCATGGTGCGGGTCACCGACTGGCCGGCGTGGCGCATCATGAATTCCAGCAGCTGGAATTCGCGCGGCTGCAGGTCGATCTCCTGCCCCGCCCGATGGACCGTGCGGTTGATCAGGTTCATTTCCAGCTCGCCGACCTTCAGGGTCGTCGCCACGGCGCCGGTCTCGCGACGGCGCGACAAGGCCTCGACGCGGGCGATCAGCTCGGCGAAGGCATAGGGCTTGACCAGATAGTCATCGGCGCCGGCCTTGAGGCCCACGACGCGGTCGCTGACCTCGCCCAGGGCCGAGAGGAACAGCACCGGGGTGTTGTCGCCTTCGCGGCGCAGGGTCTCGACGACCTCGACTCCGTCCTTCTTGGGCATCATGCGATCGACGATCAATACGTCGAAGCCGCCCTTGCCGGCCTCGGTCAGGCCCGCCTCGCCGTCAGCGGCGTGGACGCACGCATAGCCGGCCTCGGTGAGCCCGTGGCTCATCGCGCCGGCGGCCTCGATATCATCTTCGATGATCAGAATACGCATCAGCCAACCCCTCATGCGTCCAAGCGAGCAGAGAACAAACCACGTTCTCCCGATTCGACCCTAGGACGCGACCGTTGGCGATGGATATCGGTTTTGACGCCGCCCGTCCCTTAAACCTTGGACAGGTAAGCCCGCGCCCGTCCCGGTCGAAACCGGGACGGGCCGGGGAGCCTATTGCGTGATCTTCAGCGGCACGAAGACCGGACGGCCCTGACGGACGATCTTGGCCAGGATGCTGGTGCGGCCATCCTTGCGGGCGGCCGCGATCGCCGTGGCGACCTCGCCGGTCGATTTCACCGCCACGCCGTTGACGCTGGACAGGACGTCGCCCTTGACCAGGCCCTTCTCGCCCGCGTCCGAGTCGGTCTTGACGCCGGCGATCAATACGCCGCGCACGTCGGGGTCGATCTTGTAGGTGGCGCGCGCCGCCGCATCCAGCGGCGACAGGGTCAGGCCCAGGGCTTCGAACTTCTGGGTCTGCGGCTTGTCGGGATTGGCCGGAGCGCCGTCGTCCTCGTTGTCGTTGTCGCCAGGGTTCAATGCGCCCTCGGCGGGACGGACGCCCGAGCGGACCTCGATCGACCGCGGCTTGCCGCCGCGCAGGACCGACAGGTTGATCGCCTCGCCGGGCTTGGCCTTGGCCACCTGGCGGGTCAGTTCCGAGCCGCTCTTGACGTTGACGCCATTGACCGCGGTGATGATGTCTTCCGGCATCAGACCGGCCTTGGCGGCGGGGGCGCCGGCCACCAGTTCGGCGATGATCGCGCCCTTGACGTCGGGCATGCCCTGGGCCTCGGCCATCTCTTGCGAGAAGTCCTGGATATTGGCGCCGATATAGCCGCGCACGATCTTGCCGCCGGCGATCAGTTGCTTGGCGGTCGCCTCGGCCACATCGGCCGGGATGGCGAAGCCGATGCCGACCGAGCCGCCCGTCGGCGAGAAGATCGCCGTGTTGACGCCGATCACGCGGCCATAGATGTCGAAGCTGGGACCACCCGAATTGCCCCGGTTGATCGGGGCGTCGATCTGGATGTAGTCGACGAAGCGCGACGAGCTGTCGCCCAGGTCGCGATTATAGGCCGAGATGATCCCGGCCGTGGCGGTGCCGCCCAAACCGAACGGGTTGCCGATCGTGATCACCCAGTCGCCGACCCGCGGCTTGGCCTGGTTCTCGAAATTCACATAGGGGAAGTCGGCGCCCTTGGCCTTGGGGTCGATGACCTTGATCACCGCCAGGTCGGTGCCTTCGTCGCGGCCGACCACGGTGGCCTTCAGCTCGCGGCCGTCCTTCATGACGACCTTGATCTCGTCGGCGTCGGCCACGACGTGGTTGTTGGTGACGATATAGCCGTCGGCGGTGATGAAGAAGCCCGAGCCCGAGGACTGCTGCTTGGGTCCGGCGGGGGCTTCATCCTCGCCTTCCGCGCCCGGCTTCTGGCCGCGCGGCACGATGTCGAAGCCTTCCAGGCCGGGGATGCGCAGACGCGCGGCCGGGCTGGCCTTGGAGGTCACGTCGATCTGGACGACGGCGGGCGACACCTTCTCGAAGATGTCGGCGAACGACAACGGCGCGCCAGGCGGCGGCGCGAAGGCGGGAGCGCCCAGGGTGGCCACGCGCGTCACGGCGGGGGCTTCGGCCGCGCCGGCCGTCCCCATACGCATGCCCATGCCGGCCAGAGCCGCGGCGGCGACACCCGCGCCCGCGATGGCGCCAACAACGAAACCCGACTTCCTAGCGGTCATCTCTTGTCTTTCCTCACCCACGGCGCCCGGCGCCGGGATCTGTTATCTCAGAACCTAATGGCGCAGGCATATCGCGCAATGGTTCTCGAATGCTCTTTCCGTCACACGGAGGGTGTTTCTTGCGGCGTCTTTTCGGCGCAATCGTGACCGTTGTCATCCAGCAGCGCCTTCAGCCGACGCTCTTCCTCCGAAGACAGGCCCTCGGCGTCGTCCAAATCGACCGCGCCAGTGTCGCGCCGTCTGCGCAGCAGCGCCACCATCAGACCGCCGCCGACCGCCAGAATTCCCACCGGGGCCAACCACAGCACGGCGTTGCCCACCGAGAACGGCGGTTTCAGCAGCACGAATTCACCATAGCGCGACACCAGGAACGCGCGAACCTGGCGATCGCTCCGGCCCTGGGCGATTTCCTGTCGGACAATTCGCCGCAGGTCGCCGGCCAGGTCGGCCTGGGAGTCGTCGATCGATTCGTTTTGGCAGACCAGACAACGCACTTCGCGAAACAGCGCGCGGGCCCGGGCCTCCTGAGCGGGGTCGGGCAGCCGCTCGCCCGGCTCGGACGCGGCGGCCATGCAGGCGACGGCGGCCAGGGCGATGAAGAAGATCCGCAGCTTTCCATCTTCCCCCCTTGGGGGAGGAGGGCTGAAAGCCCGGAGGGGGCGAGTGATCAAGCGCCAGAGCGCGCGGAAAGACCCCTCCACCGCCGTTCGGCGGTCCCCCTCCCCCAAGAGGGGAGGATGAGGAACCTGGCTCACGCCTGGGTCTCCGCCGCCTTGCGCCCCACGCCCAGGCGCAGCCGACGGTCCGACAGCGACACCGCGCCGCCCAACGCCATCAACAAGGGGCCCAGGAAGATCAGCCGCACCCATGGATTGACATAGGCGCGGACCAGCCAGGCGGGCTTGCCGTTCTCGCCGGCCCGGCGCTCGCCCAGCACGATATAGAGGTCATCCAGACCCCGAGGACAGATGTGCACCTCGGACGTGGTCTGGCCGCCCGTGGGATAGAACCGGCGCTCGGGCTGGGCCGCGCAGATCAGCCGACCGGCCTTGTCGGTGATCCGCACCATGCCCCGCTCGGCCAGATAGTTTGGACCTTCGACCGTGCCGACCTGCGTCAGCGTCAGCTCATAGGCGCCCAGCTGGAAATGACCGTTCAGGCTCAGGGCCTGGGCCTGCTCGACCCGCCAGGCGGTCTCGAACGACGCGCCCAGCACGAAGACGCCCAGTCCGGCATGGGCCAGGGTGGTGCCCCAGCCGCCGCGCGGCAAGCCGACGGCCCGGCGCCAGACTTCGGCCAGCGGGGCGCGCGGGAATTTCAGGCGCTGGGCCAGTTCGGTCAGGGCGCCGCCGATCAGCCAGAAGCCCAGGGCGACGCCCAGGCTGGCCAGGGCCTTGCGCGGCGCGATCAGGCCATAGGTCACCAGGCCCAGCACGGCGGCGGCGGCCAGGGCCACCCACAGGCGGCGGGCGACGGCCGAGGCGTCGCCGCGCTTCCAGGCCAGCAGCGGGCCGGCGGGCAGAATGGCCAGGGCCAGCAGCATCACCGGCGTGAAGGTCAGGTTGAAGAACGGCGGGCCCACCGACACAGCCTCGCCGTCGATGGCCTCACGGATCAGCGGATACAGGGTGCCCAGCAGCACGGTCGCCGTGGCGGTCGACAGCACGATATTGTTGAGCACGATGGCGCTCTCGCGGCTGACCGGGGCGAACAGGCCGCCGGAATTCAGCGACGGGGCGCGGATCGCGAACAGCAGGAAGCCCGCCCCCGCCGCCACGCCCATCATGATCAGCAGCAGCACGCCGCGGGTCGGGTCGACCGCGAACGCATGGACCGATGTCAGTACGCCCGAGCGCACCAGGAAGGCGCCCAGCATCGAGAAGGTGAAGGCCGCCAGGGCCAGGAAGGCGGTCCAGCCCGGCAGGGCGCCGCGCTTTTCCATGACGATGGCCGAATGCAGCAGGGCCGCGCCAATCAGCCAGGGCATGAAGCTGGCGTTCTCGACCGGATCCCAGAACCACCAGCCGCCCCAGCCCAGTTCGTAATAGGCCCAGAAGGCGCCCAGGGTGATGCCGATGGTCAGCAGGCTCCAGGCCGCCAGGGTCCAGGGCCGCACCCAGCGGGCCCAGGCCGCGTCGATCCGGCCGTCGATCAGGGCCGCCATGGCCAGGCTGTAGACCACCGAGAAGCCGACATAACCGGCGTAGAGGAACGGCGGATGCACCGCCAGGGCCCAGTCCTGCAGCAGCGGATTGAGCGAACGGCCCTCGACCGGCGGATCCATCAGCCGGGTCATCGGGTTGGAGGCGAACACCGTATAGGCCAGGAACATCACGCCCAGCGCGCCCTGCACGGCCAGGGCGTAGGCCCGCAGGCGCGGCGGCAGGCTGGCGCCGAACACGGCCATGGCCGCGCCGTAACCGGTCAGCACCAGGCACCACAGCAGCATGGAGCCCTCGTGGCTGCCCCAGGCCCCGGCCACCTTGTAGAGCATCGGCTTGGCGGTGTGGGAGTTGGCGGCGACATTGGCC
>JAHINZ010000099.1 GCA_018895795.1 Alphaproteobacteria bacterium | reverse complement strand
TTGGCCCGGCGCGAGCCGCCCTTGGCGACGAACTCGGCCACCGCGGCCTGGCCCGCCGCGTCCTGTTCGGCCGGCCAGACCAGCGCGGCCAGCTTGCCGGCCCGGCCCTTGGCCTCGACCACCGACAGCAGCCTTCGCAGCGACGCCAGTTGATCGGGCGACCAGTCGGCGATCAGCGAGGCGGTCAGCTGGGCCTGGCTTTTCAGGATCACCCCATCGGACAGGATCTTCAGGCCGTTGGCCGCCAGGGTCGCGCCGGTGGTGGTGATGTCGACCACCAGCTCCGCCGCCCCGGCCGCCGGGGCCCCCTCGGTGGCCCCGCTGCTCTCGACGATGCGGTAGTCAGCCACGCCGTGGCGGGCGAAGAAGGTCCGGGTCTGGGTCACGTACTTGGTCGCCACCCGCAGGCGGCGGCCGGTCCGGGCCAGATGGGCGTGCCCGACCGCGTCGATATCGGCCATGGTGTCGACATCCAGCCAGCTCTTGGGCGCGGTGACCACCAGGTCGGCGCGGCCAAAGCCCAGGGCGCGCAGCAGCATCACCCGGCTGTCCATGTCGTCGCCGCGTTCACGCAGCAGATCCTCGCCGGTGACGCCCAGGTGCAGCTCGCCCGCATCCAGCCCCGCCGCGATGTCGCCGGCCGACAGCAGCCGCACCGACACGCCCGGCAGGCCCGACAGCTCGGCGCTATAGCCGCGCGCGCCGCCGGCCATTTCCAGCTTGAAGCCGCACTCGGCCAGCCAGGCCTCGACCTGGTCTTTCAGCCGCCCCTTGGACGGGATGGCGAAGATCATTGGCCCGCTCATAGGCTGCCTCCCGCATAGGCTCGGGCGGGACGGACCATGCAGCCCACCGCGCCGGTCGTCCTGGCCGCGCCCAACCGGGCCGGCAGGCCGTCATAGCGACCGCCGGCCGCCACCGGGGCGTCCTCGCCCAGGGCGACGCTGCGCACCTCGAACAGGAAGCCGTCATAATAGCCGAAAGCCCGCCCGAAGGCGGCGGCCAGCACCATGCGGTCCTCGGGGACTCCCCGCGCCACCAGGCCGGAAAGTCGGGCCCGCCAGGCGCCGATCGCCGCGTCCAGCGCCGCGCGTTGCGGACCGGCCAAAGCCGCGATGGCGTCCAAAACCGCGCCCGGACGGTCGCTGACCGCCAGGAAGGCCCGCACCTTGTCGGCTTGTTCCGTCGACAGACGACCGGCCTTGGCGGCCTGCGCCCGTTCGACCAGCCGATGGGCGATCTCGGCCGGGCGGCGACCGCCCACCGGCTCGATGCCGGCCAGGGACCACAGCTCCTGCAGCACCGCGCTGGCCTCGCCCTCGGGCAGACCGGCCAGCAGGGCCGCGATACGGCTCTGCTCGCCCGAAACCTCGGCCCCGCCCTCCAGTTCGATCTTCAGCTGGCGTGGCCGGGTGAAGGCGCGCTTCAGCCGCGCCGCCAGCGGCGCCGCCAGGTCCAGGCTGTCGATGAAGGCCGAAAACAGCCCCACATCGCCCAGCATCAGGGACAGGTCGGCGCGCCCGCCGGCCGCCGCGGCGGCCCAGGCCAAAGCGGCGATCTCGGCGTCGGCGGCCACAGGGTCGCCGGCCTCGAAGGCCTCGACCCCGATCTGCAGGAACTCTTCGGCCCGCTCGCTACCGCGCGGCGCCACCCGGAAGGCCTTGCCGTCATAGAGATAGCGCCCCGAAGCCACGCCGGCCTCCAGGTGCTGGCGGGCGATGGCCACGGTGAAGTCGGGACGCAGGCAAGCCTCCTCGCCGCCGTCGCCGGACACCACGAACAGGCGGGCCCGCATCGACTCGCCGGCCAGATCCAGCAGCAGGCCCAGCGGCTGCAGCACCGGCGCGTCGGTCAGCACGGCGCCGGCGGCGGCCAGCGGCGCGCGGATGGCGTCGAGCGCCGAAGCCGGGATGGCGGGTTCCAGTCTCATTGGCCGGTCTCCCCGCCGGCGATGATGCGCCGCACGGCGGCCACGAGCTCGGCGCGCGGGATCGTCTGCTGACCGGGACGCTCGGCCTTCCAGGCGGCGTTGTCGGCCACGCCCGAGGCCAGCTGCCGGCCCAGATCCAGATCCTTGATCGTCACCGTGCCGGCCGCGATCTCGTCGCCGCCCAGCATGATGGCGGCCGGGGCCATGCGGCGGTCGGCATATTTCATCTGCGGCCGCAAGCCCGAGGTTCCCAGATAGACCTCGGCCGCGATGCCGGCGTTGCGCAGCTCGGACGCCACCGAAAAATATTCGCCCATATGGGCCTGGTCGAAGACGATGACCACGACGGGCCCGCGCGCCGTCCCGCCCGGCTCGCGCCCGGCCGCCCGCAGGGCCGAGGCCAGCCGCGACACCCCGAACGAGAAGCCCGTGGCCGGGGTCTGCTGGCCGGTGAACCGCGCCACCAGATCATCATAGCGCCCGCCGCCGCCGATCGAGCCGAACGAGACCTTGTTCCCCTTCTCATCCAGGGTGGAGAGCAAGAGCTCGGCCTCGAACACCGCGCCGGTGTAGTATTCCAGCCCGCGCACGATCGACGGCTCGAACATCGCCTGGTCGTCGGCCACGCCCAGGCTCTTCAGGGCCGCGTCGATCAAAGAGAGCTCGTTCAAGCCCTCGTCGCCCTCGGCCGAACCGCCGATGACATTGGCGAGCTTGGCCAGGGTCTCGCCGCGCCCACCGGAACCGGCCTGAACAAAATCGAGCACCGCGTCGGTGGCCTTGCCCACCAGGCCCGCGCCCTTGGTGAAGGCGCCGCTGTCGTCCAGCCGCCCCTCGCCCAGCAGCAGCCGCACGCCCTCGACGCCCAGCCGGTCCAGCTTGTCGACGGCGCGCAGCACCGCCAGCTTCTGGCCTTGGGTTTCCACCCCGGCCGCGGTCAGCAGGCCGTTGAGCAGCTTGCGGTTATTGATCTTCAGCACCGCCGAGCCGCGCGGCAGGCCCGCCGCCTCCAGCCCGGCCACGGCCATGGCGATGATCTCGGCGTCGGCCTCGGGCCGGGCCGAGCCCACGGTGTCGGCGTCGCATTGGATGAATTCGCGGAACCGGCCGGGGCCAGGCTTCTCGTTGCGCCACACCGGGCCATAGGCATAGCGGCGGAACGGCTTGGCCAGGGTCTCCCAGTTCTGGGCGGCGAAGCGGGCCAGGGGCGCGGTCAGGTCATAGCGCAGCGCCATCCACTGCTCGTCATCGTCCTGCAGCGCGAACACGCCCTCATTGGGCCGGTCGGCGTCGGGCAGGAACTTGCCCAGGGCGTCGGCATATTCGAACGCCCCGGTGTCCAGCGCCTCGAAGCCGTGGCGCTCATACACGGTCGACACCGCCTCCAGTATGGCCCGCTCGGCCCGCAGGTCGCGGGCCCGCTTGTCGGCGAAGCCGCGCGGGGCGCGGGCCTCGGGGCGGAAGGCTTCGGCGGTGTCTTCGGTCGTGGTCGCGGGGGCGTCGGTCATCGTCGTCCTTAGAACTTCAAGGCTTCGACGGATGGCGCTTGGCTCAAGCCCCATCCGCTAGGCGGGGCTCAGGCAGGGGGCTTGCTTCTAGAGCGAGCGGACCCGGCCGATCCCGCGAGGCGAGGTCGGATGGTGGTGGCGGCCGTGATGGTGCGGCGTGCGGGTCATTGCGGGCGGGCTATAGCGGATAGGGCGGCGGGGGGGAAGGGGGGCGGTAGGTAAGAGCATCCCTCTCCCCTTGCGGGAGAGGGTGGCCCCGGCGAAGTCCGGGGTCGGGTGAGGGGTCGCGCGGGCCTTTCCGATAGGGCGTTCAACCCCTCATCCGTCCGCTTCGCGGCCACGCCGGATCAAGTCCGGGGCAGGCTCTTCTCCCGCAAGGGGAGAAGGGCTTATCCCCGTTCCCCGACGGGGATATCCCCGCCCCGACCTCAACAAAATCAACGCCCTGCCCCCGCGAGCCAGCGTCACGATCGAAATCCTGTCCCCCCCTCCCAGACCGCCCGCATACTGAGTCTCGCCTCGTCACCGGGGAGGACGTCCAGCTGGCGATCTGACGGGTGAGGGGGGCGGTCGAGCGGGTAGCGCCCGTCGGCCGTCGTCGAAGGCCCGGCGGGGTCTGGCTGAGCGGGACACCCCTCGAGGATCGTCCCGTGTCGAGACCACGCCCGGACCGCCGGGAGCACCCTTCGTCGACGCCCGGCAAGGCGCGCCAGGCGCGGGCTGAAATCGCCCGCGTGGTCCGGACGGGGTTCGTCGCCCCTCCGCCCGCCGGGGGCTGAAGTCGGGAGCGGGTTAAAACCCCGCGCCCCGAGGGCTCATCGGATAACGATCGCGCGGAGCGCCCGTTCGTGTCGAAACGGTATCCTCCAAATTCCTATCCGGGCGCGCCCGGACGCTTCGCCGCCTCCCCAAGTTTCCGGGGGCCCAGCCTCGCCGGCGCATCGGCGGCGGACGGCGCCGCCCCGTGCCTGCCGTAAAGACCCGACCCTCTCGATGCGGAGATTGAACCATGAGCAAGCCCAAGCCCTTTTCGCCGGTCGTTCAGGACGGCTCGCCCCTACGGCGCCACGACGCCGAGGTCACGACAGCCCGCCATGCGGCCGAGGCCGAGATGCTGCGGCGCCTGCGGTTCCAGGTCCTGCAGCGGGCCCTCGACGTGCTCGACACCCTGGACGCCGTGCCGGACGGCGACTGGCGCGGCCGGCTGGCGGCGGTCGAGGGGCTGGGGCGGGCGGCGGCGGACGAGGACGATTTCGAGGCGGAGGAGAAAGACCAGGACTGACGCCGCCGGCTTGCCCCCTACGGGCTGCTTCGCAGCCGTCTTCCCCCGGAGGGGGAAGACGATCGCGAAGCGATCCGTAGGGGGCGAGCGGCTAGACCTTCAACCGCCCGATCAACGCCGCCGTCGACGGATCATGCTGCCCCACAGCCCCGCTTTCCAGTTCCGGCAGGATCCGCCCGGCCATCACCTTGCCCAGCTCCACGCCCCACTGGTCGAAGCTGTTGACGCCCCAGATCACCCCCTCGACGAAGGTCTTGTGCTCATACAGGGCGATCAGGGCGCCGAAGGTCTGGGGCGTCAGGCGCTCCAGCAGCAGCAGGGTGGACGGACGATTGCCGGCGAAGGCCCGCTGCGGGGCCAGGGTGGCGATTTGCGCCTCATCGATCCCCTTGGCGACCAGCTCGGCGCGGACCTCGGCCTCGGGGCGGCCGACCATCAAGGCCTCGGCCTGGGCCAGCAGGTTGGACAGCAGCTTTTCATGCATCCCGGCCGGGCCCTCGTCGGACTGGGCCAGGCCGATCAGCTCCATCGGGGTGATGTCGGTGCCCTGGTGCATGCACTGGAAATAGGCGTGCTGGACATTGGTCCCCTCGTCGCCGAACACGACGGTGGCGGTGGCGTGCTGCACGGGCCGACCGTCGGGGCCGACCGACTTGCCGTTGCTCTCCATCTCCAGCTGCTGCAGGAACGCGGCCAGGCGGCGCAGGCGGTGCGCGTACGGAACAACCGAGCGGGCCCGGCGGTCCAGGCCGTTGCGGTTGAAGATCTGGGCCAGGGCCAGCAGCACCGGGGCGTTCTTGTCCAGCGGCGCGGCGGCGAAGTGGGCGTCCATGGCGGCGGCGCCGTCCAGGAAGCCCTGGAAGGCGTCCCAGCCGCAGGCCACGGCCACCGACAGGCTGACCGACGACCACAGCGAATAGCGGCCGCCCACCCAGTCCCAGAAGCCGAACACGCGGTCGTCGGCGATCCCGAAGGCGGCGGTCTTGTCCAGGGCGGTGGAGATGGCGGCCAGGTGCTGGCCGGCGCCGGCCTCGCCCAGGGCCTGAGCCAGCCAGGCGCGGGCGGCGCCGGCGTTGGACAGGGTTTCCTGGGTGGTGAAGGTCTTGGAGACCACGATCACCAGGGTCTGTTCGGGATCCAGATCCGCCGTGGTCAGCAGGAACTCCGCCCCGTCGACATTGGCGATGAAGCGCAGATCGATCTCGGGCTTCACAGGGCGCAGGGCGTCCCACAGCAGGCGGGGGCCCAGGTCGCTGCCGCCGATGCCGATGTGCAGGATGGCCTTGAACGGCTTGCCCGTGGCCCCCTTGATCTGGCCCGAACGGACGGCCTGCGTGAAGGCCTTCATCCGCTGACGGACGGCCTCGACCTGCGCCATGACGGGAACGCCCTGGGCCTTGATGTCGGCGCCGGCGGGCGCGCGCAGGGCGGTGTGCAGCACGGCGCGGCCCTCGGAGCCGTTGATCGCCGCGCCGCCCAGCATCCGGGCCCGGGCGCCCTCGACATCGGCGGCGTGGGCCAGGTCGAGCGCGGCCTCCAGACCGGCCTCATCCCAGGCCTGCTTGGACAGGTCCAGATGCAGGCCGGCGACGTCCAGCGTCAGGGCGGCGAGCCGTCCAGGCTCCGCGTCGAACATCTCGACGATGCGCTTGTCGCCGGCGGCCTGGGCGGCGGCTTGCAGGCGGGTCCAGGCGGCGGCGAGATCGGCCATGCGGGCGGTCCTTTTTGGAAAGATGGTAAATCGGCGTTTACCCCTGCGGGCTTATCAAACCGATACCGCAGCGTCATGCAGACCCATGACGATTTTTTGTGGGGAGAACGCCATGTCTTGCGATGCGATCGCCTTTTCCGCCCTGCTGTGGCTGGCCTCGACCGGCCCGGCCGCCGCCGCCCCCAGCGCCGTTCCGGCGGTCAGCGCGCCGCTGTCGGTGGCCGGCGAGCCGCTGTTCGCCGACATCGTCAAGCGGGCCGGTGGCCTCAAGGCGCAGGTCGAGACCTATCGCAAGACCCTGGCCGCCGATCCCGCCGCCCCCGCCGCGCCCCTGAAGGGCTTCGACGGCTTCGGGACCCAGATCGGCGAACTGTCGGTCCTGGACATGAAGGGCCATGTGACGCTGAAGGAACGCGGCGCGGTCGACGACCTCAAATGCATCCTGCGCGGCATCAGCCAGGACCTGCCCGACAAGCTGAGCGCCATCGGCGCGGCCAAGACCGTCAAGGACCAGGACCTGGCCCTGCGCGACATGGACTATCTGCTCAACGACAATATCGAGGTGATCACCGCCCCGCCGCAGCCCGCGGCCTAGCTGAGAGTCACCGCCCTGCATCCTTCGAGGCTCGCCTCCGCCTCGCACCTCAGGATGAGGACGTCGGTACAGAATCCCTCATCCTGAGGCGCCCGCGCAGCGGGCCTCGAAGGACGCAAGGCCTAGGACGCCGCCTTCTCGATCGCGGCGATCACCATGCCCTCAGTCAGCAGCTGGGGCAGGATCGCCGGCGGTCCGCCCTTGGCCGGATAGACCAGATACAGCGGCACCCCGGCCCGACCATGCTCGGCCAGGGCGGCGGCGATGGTCGCGTCGCGATTGGTCCAGTCGGCCCGCAGCAGCACGGCGTTCTTGTCGCGGAACACCTGGGCGACGCCCGAGCCCGACATCGCCACCTTCTCATTGACCTGACAGGTCACGCACCAGGCGGCGGTGAAGTCGACCAGGATCGGCCGGCCCTCGGCCCGCAAGGCGGCGACCTTGTCGGGCGACCAGGGCTCGGAGGTCAGGCCCGGACCGCTGGGCGCGGGCGCTTCGGCCGAGGCGGCGGCGACGGCCGGCCCCGGCGCCTGCAAGGTCAGGACGACCAGGGCGACCGTTCCGATCAGGGCCAGGCCGGCGGCCAGCAAGGGAACCAGGCTCGGCTTGCCCACCACCCGTCGCGTCTGGGCATGGCCATAGAGCCAGGCGGCGAAGGCGATCAGCACGGCGGCGGCGAAGATCTCGCCCAGGGCGATCGATCCGGCCTGCTGGCTGAACACCCAGACCAGCCAGGCGGCGGTGGCGTACATCGGAAAGGCCAGGCCCTTCTTCAGCGTGTCCATCCAGACGCCGGGCCGCGGCAGGCGGGCCAGCAGGGCCGGGGCGAAGGCCAGGATCACGAACGGCGCGGCGAAGCCCAGGGCCAGGGCCAGGAACACCGCCAACGAGAGGATCGGCGGCTGGGTCAGGGCGAAGCCCAGGGCCCCGGCCATGAACGGCGCGGTGCAGGGGGCGGCGACCACCACGGCCAAGGCGCCGGTGAAGAAGGCCCCCGTGACGCCGCCGCGCGCCGAGGCGCGGCCGCCCACGCCCTGGATCGACGCGCCGAACTCGAACACCCCCGACATGTTCAGGGCGACCAGCAGCATGACCAGGGCCAGGGCCGCCACCACGATCGGCGACTGCAGCTGGAAGCCCCAGCCCACCGCCGCGCCGCCGGCCCGCACCGCGATCAGCAGGCCCGCCAGCGACAGGAAGGTGGCGATCACCCCGGCCAGGAAGGCCAACCCCTGCAGGCGGGTCTTGCCCGGATCATGGGCGTGGCCGGCCAGGCTGGCGGCCTTCATCGACAGCACCGGGAACACGCACGGCATCAGGTTGAGGATCAGTCCGCCCAGGAAGGCGAAGGCCAGGGCCGTCAGCAGGCCGAGCGCGTCGGCGGGCTTGGCGGCGGTCGGCGGCGGACCCAGGCCCGCGGCGCCGGCGGGAAGCTCCCCGGCCGAGGCCGTGACCTCATAGGCCTGACCGTTCAGGGCCAGCACGCCCGACAGCTCGGCCGGCGGCGTCCCATTGGTGAAGTCATAGCCGGGCGCCAAGCCCAGGGTCAGGCCCTCTGGGCCGCGCTCGACGGTCTGTTCGGCGGCATGATCGATGACCTTGCCCGAATAGGGATAGAAATAGGCGCCGGCCATGTCGGCGCCCTTCAGCGGCGCGCCGGTGACGGCCAGTTTCAGCACGCCGCCGTCCCGCTTGAACACCGCCTTCAGCCCCGCCGACTTGGGCGCGTCGGCCAGGGTCTTGGCCACGGCCGCGCCCCATTGGGGATCAGGGCCGGGCGCGCCGGCGACGATGGGCAGGTCCAGGGTCAGCACCGCGTCCTCGGGCACGCAGATCTGTTCGCAGACCAGGAAGGCGGCGGCGGCCTTCAGGGTGACGGTCGAGCCCGGCTTGGCGTCGGCGGGGACCGTGATCGGCACGGGCAGCAGCACCTGCCCGGTATAGGCATAGTCGAGCAGCGGCCCGACGCGGCTTTTCTCCGGGGTCGGCCAGA
>JAHINZ010000098.1 GCA_018895795.1 Alphaproteobacteria bacterium | reverse complement strand
GGATCGAAAAGCAGGTCCAGGCCCAGAATCTGTCGGGCTTCTACATCTGCTCGCTGTCGGCCAAGTCGCTGATCTACAAGGGCATGTTCCTGGCCGAGGCGATCGACGAGTTCTATCCCGACCTGAAGGACGACCGCTTCGCCGCCAATGTGGCGATCTTCCACCAGCGCTATTCGACCAACACCTTCCCCGAATGGCGCCTGGCCCAGCCGTTCCGGATGCTGGCCCACAATGGTGAGATCAACACCATCAAGGGCAACATCAACTGGATGAAGTCGCACGAGATCCGGATGGCGGCCGACGCCTTCGGGGCCTTCGGCGACGACGTCAAGCCGGTGATCCAGCCGGGCGGCTCGGACTCGGCCAGCCTGGACAACACCTTCGAGGTGCTGGTCCGCGCCGGTCGCGACGCGCCGATGGCCAAGACCCTGCTGGTGCCCGAGGCCGCCAATCCGAACATGAAGCCCAGCCACACCGCGCTGTATTCGTATTGCAACGCCGTGATGGAGCCGTGGGACGGCCCGGCCGCCCTGTGCGCCACCGACGGCCGCTGGGTCGTGGCCGGCAAGGACCGCTCGGGCCTGCGTCCGCTGCGCGTCGCCTATACCGACGATGGTCTGGTGATCATGGGCTCGGAGGCCGGCATGTGCGGCGTCGACGAGAGCCGCATCACCCGCAAGCTGGCCATCTCGCCGGGCCGGATGATCGCCATCGACCTGCTCGAGGGCCGCCTCTATGGCGAAGACGAGATCATCGACGAACTGGCCGGCCGCCATCCCTATACCGAATGGTTGGGCAACATGGTCGATCTGGAGCAGGAGATCGCGCCGGGGCCCGAACCGCGCAGCTATGGCCGCGAGGAGCTGACCCGGCGCCAGGCCGCCGCCGGCTTCAGCCTCGAAGACCTGGAAATGGTCCTGGCCCCGATGGTCGAGGACGGCAAGGAAGCCATCGGCTCGATGGGCGATGACACGCCCCTGGCCGTGCTGTCGGAAAAGTACCGGCCGCTCAGCCACTTCTTCCGGCAGAACTTCAGCCAGGTGACCAATCCGCCGATCGATCCCCTGCGGGAAACCGGCGTCATGAGCCTGAAGACCCGGTTCAAGAACCTGGGCAACATCCTGGCCCAGGACGCCACCCAGGCCGATGTCTATGTGCTGCAGAGCCCGGTGCTGACCACCGGCATGTATGTACGCATCCATGACCTGCTGGGCGAGAAGAACGTCGCGGTCATCGACTGCACCATGCCCCTGCCCGCCCCGGAGGCCCGTCCCGGCGACGCCCTGCGCGCCAATCTCGACCGTATCCGGGCCGAGGCCGAGGACGCCGTGCTGCGCGGCTGCGGCGCCATCGTGCTGACCGACGAGGGCAGCGCGGCAGACCGGGTCGCCCTGCCGATGATCCTGGCCACCGGCGGCGTCCACGCCCACCTGGTGGGCAAGGGTCTGCGCTCGTACATCTCGATCATCGTCCGCTCGGCCGAATGTCTCGACACGCACTATTTCGCGGTGCTGGTCGGGGTCGGGGCCACGGCGGTCAACGCCTATCTGGCCCAGGAAACCTTCCAGGACCGCCTCGAGCGTGGCCTGATCGGCGACAAGACGCTGCGCGACGTGTGCCTGAACTTCAAGGGCGCCATCGAGGCGGGCCTGCTGAAGATCATCTCCAAGATGGGCATCAGCGTCATCTCGTCCTATCGCGGCGGCTATAATTTCGAAGCCGTCGGCCTGTCGCGGGCCCTGGCCGCCGAATTCTTCCCCGGCATGCCCTCGCGCATCTCCGGCATCGGCCTGGCCGGCCTGGAGAGCAAGGCGGTCGAACTGCACCGCAAGGCCTGGGGCGCGGCGGCGGTCACCCTGCCGGTCGGCGGTCTGTACAAGGCGCGGCGTTCGGGCGAGGCCCACGCCTTCGAGGCGCGGCTGATCCACACCCTGCAGACCGCCTGCGCCACCGGCGATTATGAACTCTATCGCCGCTGGTCCAACGGCCTGCGCACCCACAAGCCGATCCAGCTGCGCGACCTGCTGGACTGGCGCTCGGACCGCGCGCCGCTGTCCACCGACGATGTCGAGAGCGTCAACGAGATCCGCAAGCGCTTCGTCACGCCGGGCATGAGCCTGGGCGCCCTGGGCCCCGAGGCCCACGGCATGCTGAACATCGCCATGAACCGCATCGGGGCCAAGTCGGTCTCGGGCGAGGGCGGCGAGGACAGCGCCCGCTACAAGCCCCTGCCCAACGGCGACAATCCCAACAGCGCCATCAAGCAGGTGGCCTCGGGCCGGTTCGGCGTCACCGCCGAATATCTCAACGAGTGCCGCGAGATCGAGATCAAGGTCGCCCAGGGCGCCAAGCCCGGCGAGGGCGGGCAACTTCCTGGCTTCAAAGTGACGGAGATGATCGCCCGGCTGCGCCACGCCACGCCCGGGGTGATGCTGATCAGCCCGCCGCCGCACCACGATATCTATTCGAT
>JAHINZ010000097.1 GCA_018895795.1 Alphaproteobacteria bacterium | reverse complement strand
CGGGCTGGAGGCGGTGCTGGGCTTCGTCGACATCTATCTGAGCAACCTGCAACAGGATGGCGAGACGCGGGCCTATTTCGTGCTGATGGCCGGGGCGGTGGCCGAGGTGTCGGACCTGCGCGCGCCGTTCGCGGCGGCGCACAAGGACGTCGAGGTCCGGCTGGAGGCGCTGTTCCTGCGCGGCCAGGCCGACGGCTCGGTCCGCGCGGGCCTGAACGCCGACGCGGCCGCCCTGATGGTCGGGGCGCTGCTGCTGGGGCTGAGCACCCAGATGCTGATCGACCCGGGCCTGGATCTGGAGCCGATCCGCGAGACCAGCCTGATGACCCTGAGGGTCAGCTTCAGTGCCTGACGACCTGCCTCAGAGGGCGGGTTCGGCGAGCTCTAACCGGCGTTCGATGCGGTTAAGGCGGCCGTCCTGACGATCCAGGGCTAGATAGACATTGGCCACATCCTGATGGGTCGCGAGCATATGTCCGCGCATGGCCTGAAGTTCGGCCTTGAGTTCGCGCACGTCCAAGCGAACCTGCGCCACATCGTGCTGAATGGCTTTCAGCACCTCGAAGATCAGGTCGTTGGTCGCTTCGCCCATCGGCGCATCCCGTCAGCCCAGGCTGATAGAATAGCTTTCGATCACCGTGTTGGCGAGCAGCTTGTCGCACATCGCCTTGACCTCGGCCTTGGCCTTTTCGGCGTCGCCGTCGGCCACGTCGAACTCGATCGTGCGGCCGACGCGGACGTTCTTGACGTCGGTCCAGCCCAGGCCATGCAGGGCGTTCTCGACGGCCTTGCCCTGAACGTCGAGGACGCCGGGCTTGAGGAACACTTGGACGGTGGCTTTCATCACGTTCGACCTTCTTCGCCTCTCTCCCATAGGGAGAGGGAGGGACCCATGCGCGGCATGGGAGGGTGAGGGGTTACGGGGCCGGACGGATAGGGCTTAGCCCCTCATCCTCCCACGCCTGCGGCGCGGGCCCCGCCTTCTCCCTCTGGGAGAAGGTTCCAATGGACTAGTGCACGCCGCCTTGAATGACGGTGGGCATTTCCTTCATGATCCCCAGGCGGCGGGCCACCTCGGTATAGCTCTCGATGACATTGCCCAGGTCGCGACGGAAGCGATCCTTGTCCAGCTTTTCGTTGGTCAGGCTGTCCCACAGGCGGCAGCTGTCGGGGCTGATCTCGTCGGCCAGGATGATCCGCGAGAAGTCGCCCTCATAGATGCGGCCAAACTCGATCTTGAAGTCGACCAGGGTGATGCCGACGCCGCTGAACAGGCCCGACAGATAGTCGTTCACTCGCAAGGCCGTAGCCATCATGTCGTCGATTTCCTGGGTGGCGGCCCAGTTGAACGCCGTGATGTGCTCCTCGGAGACCATCGGGTCGTTCAGCTTGTCGTCCTTGTAGTAGAATTCGATGATCGAGCGCGGCAGGGCCTGGCCCTCGGGCAGACCCAGGCGGGTGGCGATCGAGCCGGCGGCGATGTTGCGCACCACGACCTCGAGCGGGATGATCTCGACTTCCTTGATCAGCTGCTCGCGCAGGTTCAGTCGGCGGATGAAGTGGTTCTGCACGCCGATGCCGTTCAGGCGAGTCATCACATACTCGCTGATCCGGTTGTTGATCACGCCCTTGCCTTCCAGCTGGGCCTTCTTCTCGCCGTTGAACGCCGTGGCGTCGTCCTTGAAGTACTGGATCAGGGTGCCGGGCTCGGGACCTTCGTAAAGGATCTTCGCCTTGCCTTCGTAGATCTTCTTGCGGCGGGTGGTCATGGCTCTCGTCGAGGCCCTTCATGGATGCGAAGCGACGCCTCGTCGGAGAAACGAAAAGCGCGCGCGGCCGGATAGCTGCGCGCGGCGTTCGACTCAAGGCCGCTCACGGAAAATGTCCGCCGGAACTTATCTGAATGACAGCGGGCGCGCAAACGCGCGGTCAGGTTCCGTTCAGGTTCACGGACCTAAAGCTGGGCCTGCGGCGTATCCGCCGATTGCAGGGCCACCCGCCACGGGATAGACAGCCGGGCAGAACGTGACGGCCGACGGCGGATACCCCTTTCGGCGGCCCTCAGGCTGCTTATAATTGCGATGAAGCGCGGGCCCTTTCGAAGAACGGGACAGGCTTCACACGAGATCGAGGCTTTGATGACCACCTTCGACGAACGCGAACAGGGTTTCGAACGCAAGTTCGTTCTGGACGAGGAACTTGAGTTCAAGGCGACCGCGCGCCGCAACCGCCTGCTGGGCGAATGGGCCGCGGGCCTGATGGGCCTGGCGACGGTCGAGGAATATGCCCGTGCCGTCGTGAAGTCCGATTTCGAACAGCCGGGCGACGAAGACGTGCTGCGCAAGATCGCCGGCGACCTCAAGGGGTCGGGCGTCGCGATGTCCGAGGGCGAAGTGCGCCGCAAGATGGACGAACTGCTGGCCCAGGCCCGCGAGCAGATCAAGACCGGCGTCTAGGTCGGCCCTCGCCAGCGTCGAATGAATAAGGGCCGTCCCTCGGGGCGGCCCTTTTCTTTTTGGGGTCAGTGCGTCTCGTAGGCGCCCTTGCCGCCGCTGATCGCGAAGGCCTCTTCGGGCGACAGCACCAGCTTCTTGCGACCGACGGCCGCGAAATAGGCGATGCCGACCGCGAACCAGATCGCCACGCCGATCACCCCGGTGCGATAGATCGGGTCCTTCAGCTGATAGACGATGGTGACCAGCGAGATGATCACCGTCAGGGCCGCGCCGGTCAGGCCGAACTTGCTCTTGTAGGGACGCTCCATCAGCGGGAACTTGCGGCGCAGCAGGATGAACGACACGCCCTGGGCGACATAGGACAGCATCGCCCCGAACACGGCCATGTTCAGCAGCGTGCCGCCGATCATCGCCGCACCCTTCTCGGCCCCCAGTCCGAACCATACCGCCAGCATGACCAGCAGACCCGCCGCCGAGCCGGTGATCAGGGCGACGTCCGGCGTCTTGCGCACGCCGTGGGTCACCGATAGAGCGCGGGGGAAGTAACCGGCCCGCGACAGCGAATAGATCTGCCGGCCATAGGCGAAGATGATGGCGTGGAAGCTGGCGATCAGCCCGGCGACGGCCACTCCCGCCAGGACCTTGGCCAGGGCTCCGCCGCCATAGATGGCCCGGAAGCCGTCCAGGATCGGCTCTCCGGACTTGGACAGGGCGAAGGCCCCGGCCGGGATCGACGAATTCAGCCACAGCACCAGCAGGGCCGAGACGATCAGGGTCAGCATGCCCAGGATGATGCCCTTGGGCAGGTCGCGCTGCGGCGTATGGGATTCCTCGGCCGCCAGCGGCAGTTGCTCGATGGCCAGGAACAGCCAGACCGCGAAGGGCAGCTGGGCCAGGGCCCCGCCGACGCCGGCCGGCAGGAAGGGGCCGTGACCCTCGGGGAGCTCGGTTCCGCCCGGGCCGACATTCATGGCGTACTTCATGAAGTCGGCGTGGGGCAGGGCGCTGATCCAGAACACCGCCAGGCAGGCCAGGGCCAGCAGGGTGATGCAAACCGTGAAGCGGAACGACATCGCCACGCCGCCGGCGTTCAAGCCGACGAACACGACATAGGCCCCCAGCCAGTACAGGGGCTGCACCCAGGTCGGGGTCTCGAAGATGCCGCCCAGATAGCTGCCGATGAAGAAGCAGACCACCGCGGCGGTCAGCACATATTCGACGTTCTCGCACAGGCCGGTGATGAAGCCGCCCCAGGGGCCCATGGCGGCGCGCGCGAAGGAATAGGCGCCGCCGGTATGCGGCTGGGCCGCGGCCATCTCGGCGATCGAGAAGGTCAGGCCCAGATACATTACGGTGATGATCAGGGTGGCCACCAGCATGCCGCCCCAGCCGCCGACGCCCATGCCCAGGTTCCAGCCCGAGAACTGGCCCGAGATCACGGCCCCGACCCCCAGGGCCCATAGCGAGAAGACTCCCGCATAGCGTTTGAGGCCGCGTTTATCGAAATAGGCCGCGTCGACCTTTTCGTAGCTGACGCCGCCGCCGGCCGTTGGTTCGCTCATCACCGTCCCCCTGTCATCATGACCGCTGGAGCGTGCGCGTCTGGCGCGTCAGCGGCGAGTCCGGCGCGCGGGCCGGGCGCGCGACGCCGGTCGGTCGTCCACTATTTGGTCAGAGCGAACGCCGGTCGGTCAAATCCCGGGCGACGGGCAGGGCGGCGGTGTCGCTTTCGTCCTTCAGGGCCACGCCGCTCTCGCCCAGACGCAGGGCCTCGCGCGCCAGCCAGGCCAGCTTGAAGGCGGCCTGATCGTAGGAAAGGCCCTCGGCGCGGATGTTGGACACGCAGTTGCGCGCCGCGTCGGTCAGGCCGATTCGGGGCGCGAAGGTCAGATAGGCCCCCAGGCTGTCGGGCGACGACAGGCCGGGCCGCTCGCCGACCAGCAGCAGGACGAGACGCGCGCCCAGCCGTTCGCCGACCTCGTCGCCCAGGGCCACGCGGGCCTGATGGGCGACCACCACCGGCCCCAGGCTCCAGCCCTCGGCGCGGATCAGCGGCAGCAGGGCGGCGATCAGCGGCGCGGCGTGGGCGTGGACGGCGGTGCTGGACAGGCCGTCGGCGACGACGAGGACCAGGTCGACCGCTCCCTTCGCCGCCGCGGTCAGTGCGTCGCGGTCGGGGTTCGAGAGGCGGCGGCCCAGGTCGGGACGGCGCAGATAGGTCGCGCGGTCGGGGGCGGCGCTGCGGGTGATCAGGACGCTCTGACCCAGGGCCTCGATCGCTTCGGCGACCCGCTCGGCGTCGAAGGCCGTATGCACCGCGTCACGGGCCTGGGCGTGGGCCAGGGCGAAGGCCAGCACCTCGTGGGTGGGCAGGCTGGCGCCGGTGCGGCCCAGGGCGATGCGGGCGGGGGTGTGGCGACGCAGCGCCGTCCACGGATCGGGCGGGACCAGCCGGCTCATGCGCCCGCCGTCAGCAACGGGTGGCCGGCCGCCGCGGGCGCGAGGCGACCATCGACCCCGGTGATCTTCAGTTGCCCCAGCCAGGCCTCGAACTCCGGCGCGCGTTTCAGGCCCAGAAGCTCGCGGACATAGAGCGCGTCATGGAACGAGGTCGACTGGTAGTTCAACATCACGTCGTCGGCGCCGGGCACGCCCATGATGAAGGTGACGCCCGCCGTGGCCAGCAGGGTCAGCAGGCTGTCCATGTCGTCCTGGTCGGCCTGCGCGTGGTTGGTGTAGCAGACGTCCACGCCCAGCGGCGCGCCCAGCAGCTTGCCGCAGAAATGGTCCTCCAGCCCGGCCCGGATGATCTGCTTGCCGTCATAGAGGTATTCCGGGCCGATGAAGCCGACCACGCTGTTGACCAAGAGGGGTTCGAACGCCCGGGCGACGCCATAGGCGCGGGCCTCCAGCGTCTGCTGGTCGATCCCGTGATGCGCCCCCGCCGACAGGGCCGAGCCCTGGCCGGTCTCGAAATACATGACGTTGTTGCCGACGGTTCCGCGCTTCAGCGAGCGGCCGGCGTCCAGGCCCTCCTTCAGCAGCGACAGGCTCACGCCGAAGCTGGCATTGGCCGCTTCGGTGCCGGCGATCGACTGGAACACCAGATCCACCGGCGCGCCGCGTTCGATCAGGGCGATGGCGCTGCTGACGTGGGTCAGGACGCAGGACTGGGTGGGGATCTCGAAGCGCTGGATCAGGTCGTCCATCAGCCGGGACAGGTCGCCCAGCACCGAGAGATTGTCGCTGGCGGGATTGATGCCGATCACCGCGTCGCCGCAGCCATACAGCAGTCCATCCAGGATCGAGGCCGTGATCCCGGCGGGATCGTCGGTGGGGTGGTTGGGCTGCAGGCGCACCGCCATCGTGCCGGGCAGGCCGATGGTGTTGCGGAACTTGGTCGTCACCCGGCATTTGCTGGCCGCCATGATCAGGTCCTGGTTGCGCATCAGCTTGCTGACGGCGGCGGCCATCTCGGGCGTCAGGCCCGGCGCCAGGCGGCCCAGCGCCGTCGGCGTGGCGGTCTCCGACAGCAGCCAGTCGCGAAGCTCGCCCACGGTCAGGCTGGCGACCGGCGCGAAGGCGCTCGCATCATGGCTGTCGAGGATCAGGCGCGTGACCTCGTCGGTCTCATAGGGGACCAGGGCCTGGCTCAAGAACGCCTTCAGCGGCGTGTCGGCCAGGATCATCCTGGCGGCGACGTTCTGCTGGGCGCTGGTGGCCGCCACGCCGGCCAGCACGTCGCCCGAGCGCAAGGGCGAGGCCTTGGCCATCAGGTCGGCCAGGCTCTCGAAGGCGTAGGTGGTTCCAGCGACGGCGCGCGCATAGGTCATGGTCCGAGCCTGCCTGCGAAAGCGTCGGCCGCCAAACAAAAGCGGGGGCGTGATCGCCACGCCCCCGTCATTGCCGTCGTTGTGGTCAGTCGCCGCTACCAGACCCGCGAGCGGGCCTCAGGCTTCAGGTAGTAGGCTTCGCCGGGCTTGACGCCGAAGGCGGCGTACCAGGCGTCGACATTGCGCGTTGG
>JAHINZ010000096.1 GCA_018895795.1 Alphaproteobacteria bacterium | reverse complement strand
GGCGCCAAGCTCTACGCCATCGGCACGTTCGAGCTGACCGTCCCGACGTTCTTGCCCGAACAATACGGCATCAAGGCTGCGGTCTTCACCGACTTCGGTACGGCGGGTCTGCTTGATGACGCCGACCGCCAGTCGTCTACGGGCGTGTTCGACCCCAAGATTCGTGACGACCTGGGTCTCCGCGCTTCGGCGGGTATTAGCATCGACTGGAAGTCGCCCATGGGCCCAATCCGGTTCGACTTCAGCAATATCCTCGCCAAGGAAAGCTATGACCGGCCCGAAACGTTCCGGTTTTCCACCTCCACAAGGTTCCAATGATCATGACCTCCAAGTTCCTGTTCGCGGCCGTTTCCAGCGTCGCCGTGATTGCCATGTCGACGGGCGCCCTGGCCCAGACGGCGCCCGCCGCTCCGGCGATCTCGCACGGCGCGCCGATCGCCGGCGTTTGCATCTTCTCGAGCCAACGCGCCGTCGGGTCGTCGGCCGTCGGTCAGGCCGTCGATGTGCGCCTGAAGACCATCATCCAGCAGGTGAACGCCGAGCTGACCGGCGAGCGCACCGCGCTCGACAACGAGGCCAAGGCGCTGGACGCCAAGAAGGCCACGCTGGACCAGGGCGCGCTGGAGCAGCAAGCCGCCGCTCTGCAGGTCAAGGCCAACGCCTGGCAGCGCAAGGGCCAACTGCGCCAGAAGGAAGTTGAAGCGACCGAGCAGAAGGCCCTGGCGCGCGTCTACCAAGAGCTCGACCCGGCCATCAAGCAAGTCTATCAACAGCGCACGTGCGGCATGCTGGTCGATCGCGAATCGGTGTTGCTGGCCAACCCGGCCATGGACATCACGGACTCCGTCGTCGCGGCGCTCGACGCCCGCATCAAGACGCTGACCTTCGATCGCGAACGTCTGGACCAGCCGGTCGCCGGCGCTCAGCCCCTGACGCCGACCAAGAAATAAGCGCGTCGCTCCGGGCCAGAGTCCGGAGCGCCGTCGAGAGGACAAGATGCCGGACCCACGCTTTTTCGAAGACCAGGGTCCGGCGTCACTCTTGGAGCTGTCGCGTCTCGGCGCGGCCACGCTCGATGATGCGACCCTCGCCGATCGCGTGATCGGTCACGTCGCGCCGCTCGATGCGGCGGATGCGCGGGGCGTGTCGTTCTTTTCAGACCCGAAACGCCGCGACGCCGCCCAGACCACCCTGGCCGGCGCCTGTTTCGTGCGCCCGGAACATCGCGACCTGCTCGCGCCGACCTGCGCGGCCTTGCTGACCGGGCATCCGCAAGCCGCTTGGGCCGCCGCCGCCGCGCGGCTGCACGCGCCGCGGCGACACGAACCCTCCGCTCCGGCGATCCACCCCGACAGCACGCTGGAGCCCGGCGTTCTGCTGTCGAGCGGCGTGACGATCGGTCAGGGCGCGCGCGTCGGCCGCGGCACGCGACTGGCGCCCGGCGCGGTGATCGGCCCGGGAGTCACGATCGGCCGCGACTGCGTCATCGGCGCTAATGCCGTGATCGGCTTCGCCATCCTCGGGGACCGCGTGAGCATCCACGCCGGGGCGGTGATCGGCGAGGCCGGATTCGGCGCCGCGCTCGGACCGGCGGGGGTTGTGGACCTGCCGCAACTGGGGCGCGTGGTGATCCAGGACGGCGTCACGATCGGGGCCAATAGCTGCGTGGATCGCGGCGCTTTCGGCGATACGACGATCGGCGAGAACACCAAGATCGACAATCTGGCGCATGTCGCCCACAACGTCCGTCTAGGGCGCAATTGTGTGTTGGCGGCCTATACGGGTATTTCGGGCAGCACCATCGCTGGCGATGGCGTGGCGTTCGGCGGCAAGGCCGGTGTGGCGGATCATTTGACCATCGGTTCGGGGGCGAGCATCGGCGCGTCGGCGTCGGTGTTCAAGAATGTGCCGGCGGGCGAAACATGGACAGGGTTTCCGGCGCGTCCGCTCAAGCGGTGGCTCCGAGAGACCGCATGGCTGTCACGCCTGGCGGGCGGCCGGGTAACAAGGGGCTAAGTATGGGCCGAGACGTCGCCGAACCGGCGCAGTCCGCGATCGACATCGCCGAGATCCTCGCCAGGATCCCGCATCGCTACCCCTTCCTGCTGGTTGATCGGGCTGAGGACTATCGCCCGCACCAGTCGATCGTCGGCATCAAGTGCGTGACCGTCAATGAGCCGTACTTCCAGGGCCACTTCCCGGGCAATCCGGTGATGCCGGGCGTGCTGATCATCGAGGCGCTGGCCCAGACGGGCGCGATCCTGATGAGCAAGTCGCTGGAGGTCGATACCGAGGGCAAGACCATCTTCTTCATGTCGGTCGACAATGCCCGCTTCCGCAATCCCGTTCGCCCCGGCGACGTGATACGGATGGAGGTCGAGGTGACCCGCGCGCGCTCGAGCATCTTCAAGTTCAAGGGCCAGGCGAAGGTCGGCGACAAGCTGGCCGCCGAAGCCGAGTTCGCCGCCATGGTGGTGGAGACACCCGTCAAATGACCACAAGCATTCATCCCACCGCCATCGTCGCCTCCGGCGCGAAATTGGGCCAGGACGTCGAGATCGGACCGTTCTGCATCGTCGGCGGCGACGCGACGCTGGAGACCGGTGTTCGGCTGCTGTCGCATGTGGTGATCGACGGGGCCACCACCCTGGGCGAGGGCTGCGTCGTGCACCCGTTCGCCATGCTGGGCGGGCCACCGCAGCATCTGGGCCACAAGGGCGAGCGGACCGAGCTGCTGATCGGTCCGCGCAACATCATCCGCGAGCATGTCACCATGCATACCGGCACGGCCTCGGGCCACGGCGTGACGACGGTCGGGACCGACGGGCTGTACATGGTCGGCTCGCACATCGCCCATGACTGCGCGGTCGGCGACCATGTGGTCATGGCCAAGGGCGCGACCCTGGGCGGCCACGTAACGATCGGCGACTACGTGTTCATGGGCGGCCTGGCGGCGGCTCATCAGTTCACCCGCATCGGCCGCTACAGCTTCATCGGCGGCCTGGCCGCCGTGACCAAGGACGTCATTCCCTACGGGTCGGTCTGGGGAAACCACGCCCACCTCGAAGGCCTCAACCTGGTGGGTCTGAAGCGCCGCGGCTTCAGTCGCGAGACGATCAACGCCTTGCGCGCCGCCTATCGCCTGCTGTTCGCCGACGAAGGCACCTTCCAGGAGCGCCTGGAGGACGTGGCCGAGATCCACGCCGGCAACGCCGAGGTGATGGAAATCGTCAACTTCATCCGGTCGGACAACAACCGTCCGCTTTGCCTGCCCGAGCGCGAGGTTTAGGCTCGCCCCATGCGTAAGCTCGGTCTGATCGCCGGCGGGGGCGCGCTCCCCGTCGAACTGGCGGCTCACTGCGAGTCGGCCGGACGTCCTTTCGCGGTGATGCGGTTAAGAAGCTTCGCCGACCCCGCCCTGGATCGCTATCCGGGCATCGAGGTGGGGCTGGGCGAGTTTGGAAAGATCTTCAAGGCCTTGAAGGCCGAGGGCTGCGACGTCGTCTGCTTCGCCGGCACGGTCCATCGTCCCGACTTCGCGGCGATCCTGCCCGACCTGCGCGGCGTGACCGTGATCCCGGCCCTGATCAAGGCCGCGCGCCAGGGCGACGACGCCCTGTTGCGGCGGGTGCTGGCCGAGTTCGAGAAGGAAGGCTTCGCCATCGAAGGCGCCCATGAGGTCGTCGGCGAACTGACCCTGCCGCCCGGGACTCTGGGCGCGCACGCGCCTCGGGCCCAGGACCTGCCGGATATCGAACGCGCGCTGCTGGTGGCCCGGGAGATCGGCAAGCTGGATGTGGGGCAGGGCGCCGTCGTCTGTGAGGGCCTGGTGCTGGCGGTCGAGGCCCAGGAGGGCACCGACGCCATGCTGCGTCGGGTCTTCGAACTGCCAGAAGCCATTCGCGGCACGGCCGACCGGCGGCGCGGCGTGCTGGCCAAGACCCCCAAGCCGATCCAGGACACCAAGGTCGATCTGCCGACCATCGGCGTGGCCACCTTGCAGCGCGCCGCGCGCGCCGGCCTGGCCGGGGTCGTCGGCGAGGCCGGTCACCTGCTGGTCATCGATCGCGAGGCGGTCATCGCCTGCGCCGATGACCTTGGGCTGTTTGTCCTGGGAGTTGAACCCCGAGGGACGACATGACGCGGGCCCTGACCGTGATGCTGGTGGCGGCCGAGGCCTCGGGCGACGCCCTGGGCGCCGGCCTGGCCCAGGCGCTGAAGCGCCAGATGGGCGACGAGCCCGTGCGCTTTGTCGGCGTGGGCGGGGCCAAGATGGCCGCCGAGGGGATCGAAAGTCCGTTCGACATCAGCCAACTGTCGATCATCGGCATCGTCGAGAGCCTGAGGGCCTATCCCCGCGCCATGGCGCGTCTGAAAGACACCCTGGCCCTGGCCGAACGCGAACAGCCCGATGTCGCGGTCCTGATCGACTCCTGGGGGTTCAACATCCGACTGGCCCAGGCCCTGCGCCGGCAGGATCCGCACCTGCGCCTGGTCAAGTACGTGGCGCCGCAGGTCTGGGCCTATCGACCGGGACGGGCCAGGGCCCTGGCCAAGGCCGTGGACCTGCTGCTGTCGATCCAGCCCATGGACAAACCCTATTTCGATCGCGCTGGGCTGAAGAACGTCTTTGTCGGCAATTCCGCTCTGGCCAAGGACTTCAGCAAGGCCGACCCCGCCCGTTTCCGCGCCGCGATCGGCCTGTCGGCCGCCGAGCCGATCCTGCTGGTCCTGCCGGGCAGTCGGCCGTCCGAGATCGAGCGGGTCATGCCCGTCTTCGAGGACGCCGTCCGCCGGCTCAAGGCCACCTATCCAGACCTCGCCGTGGTCGTGCCCGCGGCCTCCACCGTGGCCGAGGCGGTCAAGGCCCGGGTCGCCGGCTGGCCGTTCCGCGCCCATGTGATCGAGGATGAGGCGCTCAAGGACGACGCCATGGTCGCGGGAACCGTCGCCCTGGCGTGCAGCGGCACGGTGACCACCGAGCTGGCGCTGGCGGGCTGTCCGATGGTCGTCGGCTATCGCACCGGCGCGATCACCTATGGCCTGCTGAAGATGCTGTTCAAACCGCGCTGGGTGACCTTGCTCAATATCGCCGCCGAGCGCGCCGTCGTTCCCGAGTATCTCCAGGGCGACCTGCAAGGCGAGGCCCTGGCCCGCGGCATAGCCTTGCGTCTGGATGATCCAGCCTTGCGCGCTGAACAGGTCGCCGAGCAAAGCGCGGCGCTGGACCTGATGGGACGCGGCATGGCCGATCCCTCCAACGCCGCGGCCGAGGCCCTGACCGTGTTTCTCGGTCGCACCCGTGAAAGCGGACCGGCCGAGCGTCGAAAGCGCGGCCGCCCGGCGGGCTTTTAGCGCGTCACCCGGTCAAGGGTCTCGAACAACTGAAAGGCGTTGATGGGCTTGGCCACGTGGCCGTCCATGCCCGCCGCCAACAAGTCCGAGACTTGATGGCTCATGGCGTTGGCGGTGAGGGCCACGATCGGCGTACGGTCGCGTCCGCCGTCTTGCTCCAGTCGCCGGATCTCGGCCAGGGCCTCCAGGCCGTCCATCACCGGCATGTGGATATCCATCAGCACCACATCCCAATCGCCGGTGCGCCACGCCTCGACCGCTTCGGCGCCGTCGCCGACGATCAGCGGCTCTATGCCGGCCTGGCTCAACATCGCCCGCAGGACGATCTGATTGGTCTGGTTGTCCTCGGCCGCCAGTATCCGCAGGGGCGTCCAAGGCCTCGAAGACGGGTCGACCCGTTCGGCTTCGCGGGTCCGTTCAGATGGGTCGACGGGGTCCAGCGGGATCTGGATCGTGAAGGTGGAACCCCAGCCAGGCTCACTCTCGACCGAGATCTGGCCGTTCATCAGTTCAGCGAGTTCGCGGCAGATCGCCAGGCCGAGGCCCGCGCCGCCGTGGCGCCGGGTGGTCGACGCATCCAACTGAACAAACCGGCCGAACAATTTTTCATCCTGACCCGCCGCGAAGCCCGGTCCGGTGTCCGTCACCGCGATGCGCACGCCGTCCGCGGTCCGCGCGGCGTCGATCCCCACCGCGCCCTGCGCCGTGAACTTCACCGCGTTCGAAAGCAGATTGTGGATCACCTGCCGCAAACGGCCAGGATCGCCGCGATACAGACCGGCGACGGCAGGGTCGACCCGCAGGGTTTGGGCGAGGCCCTTTTCTGCGGCCAGGATGGAGAAGGTCTGGTGGCTGAGTGTCAGGAGATCGCCCAGATCAAAGACGATCGACTCCAGTTCCATGCGACCGGCCTCGATCTTTGAAAGGTCGAGCACATCGTTGAGGATCGCGGTCAGGGCTTCGCCCGACTCGCGCACGATATTGAGGCGAACGCGCTGGGCCTCGGACAGGGCGTCCAGTTCCATGACCTGAACCATGCCCAGAATGCCGTTCAGGGGCGTGCGGATCTCGTGGCTCATGGTGGCGAGAAACACCGTCTTGGCCGCATTGGCGGCCTCGGCCTCGGCCTCCTTGTCCCGCGCGCGCTGAAGGGCGGCCGCCATTTCGCGCGCCGCCTTTTCCCGCTGCATCGCATATTGCAGAACATAGGCGAGGAAGGCGATCGAGGCGACGACCGCCAGCACAGCCTGGTCCAGCGAGCTCGCGCGCCTGGCGAGAAAAACGGACCCCGTGATGATCAACATCAAGGCGATGAACGAAGCCGAGCCGATCCGGCGGGAAATCACGAACTCGGCCGTGCTGCTCAAGGCGATCGCCCCCAGCATGGCGCCGCCGGACAGCACAGAGGTCCGCGTGCCGTGCATCAGCAGCGCCATGGGCAGGGTGCAGTAGAGGCCCGTATAGATCAGGCTGAAGGCCGCGAGACAGTTTTCATATCGGGCGCTGTTGCGGCGCCCCTCGACGATCCACCGGCACAGAAGATAGTTCAGGCCGATCAGTACGGATACAGCGGCCAACCAGGTGAGCGGAGGCCTCAGCCCAAGCCACAAGGTGCTGCCCCCCGCCGCCAACACGGTCATGGGGAGGATCGAATACAGATCACGTCGTCGGTGGTCGACGATGTCCGTCCAGTCTCCGTTCTTGGGGCGGTGCTTCAAACTGTACGCTCTCTTGGACCTGGAAATCATGACGACAACGAACCATGAATCGGTCCTAACGCCTATTCAGGCTTAAGGCGCGCTTGACCGCAGCCATCTAGAATGGAGTCTTTCTTCTAGGCCCCTGTGGCTGGAGGTCCTTCCATGGCGATCGATCCGCTAGCGCCCATTGCCCCCATCCTGCCGCCCTCCGCGGTGGGCCATAGCGCCGATCCGGCCACGGCCTTGTTGGCGCTGGCGCGGGCTCAGGCGGCGCTGGCCAACAGCGCATCGGTGCTGGGCGCCATGGCGGGATCGGCGCACGCGGAGACCTCCGCCGCGCCGGCCAAGCCTCCCGACGCCCATGCGACATCGGACCGCGCGGTCCCCGACCCGTTGGCCGCCGCCGTGCGCGCCGCCGCCGCCCATGCGGCGCCTGTCCAGTCCGGGTTGGCGCCGATCATGGCGGACCTGCGAGCCGTCGCCGACCTGCGCGCCACGCCGCCGTCCGTCCAACGGGCCGCCCAGATGGTGCTGGACAAGGCCCTGCCGGCCGATCGCCCTGTGACCGCCGCGGCCTTGCGCGCGGCCGTCGACGGATCAGGCGTGTTTCTCGAAGCCCGTCTGGCGCGCGAGAACGCCCCGCGGCTCGCGGCGCCGGTGGCGGCAGCGACTTCCCCGGCGGCCACCGACATGAAAGCGGCGCTTCTGGTGTTTCGCGCGGTCGTGTCGACCTGGTTGGCCAAGACGCCCTCCGCGCCCCCCGCGTCGTCAGGCTCGGCGCCAACGAACAGTCACGGCCCCGTGCCGTCGCCTGCGAGCGCGCCGACGCAGACCCCAGCGGGCTATGCCGCGAACGCGGTGTCCAGGGCGCCGGAGCGATCGGAACTGACCGCTGATCTGAGCCAGGACCCCGACAGCGGGGCCATCAACGCCCAGGCCGGGGCAGGGCGCGCGCCGTCATCCATCCTCCCCAGGGGGGCGACGCCGCAGGCCGTTTCCACGTCATCGCCAACCGCGACGGCGCCCATAGCGTCTGAAGC
>JAHINZ010000095.1 GCA_018895795.1 Alphaproteobacteria bacterium | reverse complement strand
CTTGCCGGTTTCCGGATCACCCGGATACCAGTTCTGGACGGTGGAATATTTGATCTCGGCGTCGTCCAGCAACACCAGCTCGACCACGGCGGCGTGCAACTGGTTCTCGTCGCGCATCGGGGCTGTGCAGCCCTCAAGATACGAGCAATAGGCGCCCTTGTCGGCAATGATCAGGGTGCGCTCGAACTGACCGGAGTCCTTGGCGTTGATGCGGAAATAGGTCGACAGCTCCATCGGGCAGCGCACGCCTGGTGGGATGTAGACGAAGCTGCCGTCGCTGAAGACCGCGCTGTTGAGACAGGCGAAATAGTTGTCCGAGGTGGGCACCACCGAGCCCAGATACTGGCGCACCAGATCACCGTGCTCGCGGATGGCTTCGCTCATCGAGCAGAAGATCACCCCGACCGCCGCCAGTTCCTTCTTGAAGGTGGTCACGACGCTGACGCTGTCGAACACGGCGTCGACGGCATAGCGCGGCGCGCCTTCAACGCCGGCCAGAACTTCCTGCTCGCGCAGCGGAATGCCCAGCTTGGCGTAGACGGCCAGGATCTCGGGATCGACCTCGTCGAGGCTCTTGGGCCCCTCCTTGGTCTTGGGCGCGGCGTAGTAATAGGAGTCCTGATAGTCGATCTTGGGATAGTTGACCTTGGCCCAATTCGGCTCTTCCAGCTCAAGCCAGCGGCGATAGGCGTCCAGGCGCCAGTCCAGCATCCACTGGGGCTCGTCCTTTTTGGCCGAGATGAAGCGCACGATGTCTTCGGAGAGGCCCTTGGGGGCGAACTCCTGATCGATGTCGGTGGTAAAGCCGTGCTCGTACTTTTCGAGCGAGGCAACGACTTCGACGGTTTCTTGAACTGCGGCCACTATGCCACCTCCCGGCGCCTAGCGCCGATACGCTTCCAGGCGGCGATCCAGGCGTCGCCGCATCTATTCCAGTCATCTTCCGTGCTCGCCCAGCCGCCGCTGACCCGCAGGGCATAGGGCGCCAGGTCCGACCGGCCCATGGCGTCCACCACCCGGCTGGCCTTGACCTTGCCCGACGAGCAGGCGCTGCCGGCGCTGACCATCACGCCGGCCAGATCCAGGGTCATCACCTGGATCTCGGAGCCGAAGCCCATCCCGGCGAAACACAGGGTCTGGGGCAGGCGTTCGGCGCCCTCACCCAGCACGACCGCGCCCTCCGCCTTGACCCGTTCGGCCAGGGCGTCGCGCCACTGGGCCTGCGGCGCCATCAGGGGAAGGTCCCGCGACGCCGCCTCGACGGCCGCGCCGAAGGCGGCGATACCGGCGACGTTCTCTGTGCCGGCCCGGCGGCCGCGCTCCTGACCGCCGCCGTGCTGGCGACGTGACAGGGTCGCCCGCGTGCCGGCCACCAGCGCGCCGACACCCTGCGGTCCGCCCAGCTTGTGGGCCGACAGCGCCATCGTGTCGGCGCCGAGGGCGGAGAAATCGATGGCGATCTTGCCAGCCGCCTGCACCGCATCGACATGCAGCCAGCCGTCGGCGGCCCGCACCAGGGCCGAGGCCTCGGCGACCGGCTGGAGGACGCCGGTCTCGTTATTGGCCAGCATCAGACAGACCAGGGCGCGACCGGGCGCCTTCAGAGCCGCTTCCAGCCAGGCCATGTGCGCGACGCCGTTGGCGTCGACGGGCCAGGTCTCGACCGGCAGACCGCTGGCCTTGGCGGTTTCGATCACGGCGTCATGATCGGTGGCCCCGACGATGATCCGCTCGAAGCCGGCGACCTTGGCGCTCTCGATGGCCAAGGCGTTGGCCTCGGTGCCGCCGCTGACGAAGGTGACCGAGCCGGACGGCACGCCGACCAGGGCGGCGACCTGAGCCCGGGCCGTCTCGACCAGATCGCGCGCCGCGCGGCCGGCGGCGTGCACCGACGAAGGATTGGCCGGCGCGGCCAGCGCGCGCAACAGAGCCTCACGCGCCTCCGGCCGGATCGGGGTCGTGGCGTTGTAGTCGAGATAGACGGATCCCGGGGCCATGGTCACTCCGCCGCGATCTCCAGGGCGCCGGGGTTCGGGCGCAGGCGCCCTTCCAGCACGTCGGCGATCGACACCGCGGCCAGATAGCCGTGGATCTGACGGCCCATCTCTTCCCACAGGTCGTGAGTCATGCAGCGTTCGCCGCCGGCCATGCAGCCCTTGGGGCCGCCCTTGGTCAGGCCGCAGCGGGTGGCGCGCAGGGGCTCGTCCACGGCCAGCACGATGTCGGCGATACAGGTCTTGTCGGCGTCCAGGGCCAGACGATAGCCGCCGCCGGGCCCCCGGGCGCTCTTGACCAGGCCCTTGCGGCGCAGGCGCGCGAAGAGCTGTTCGAGATAGGACAGGGAGATTTGCTGACGCGCGGCGATCTCGGCCAGGGCGACGGCGCGGCCGTCCCCTTCGTCCTGGCGCTTGGCCAGGTCGGTCATGGCCATGACGGCGTATCGTCCCTTGGTGCTCAGGCGCATGCGCCTTACTCCTTGCAGATTCCGCGCGCATCGGCTTTTGCGTGTGCTACAAGCCGCGACTTCGCGCCGGACCCTTGGTCCGCGTCGCTGGACGAGATTTAGGAAGACCAAGCGCAGTGGTCAAGTATTCCATCGGTCGAAAGATCCGGAATCGCGCGCCGCTTGCCGAACCAATGAGGTCGATATGCCTGATGTGATTTTGGCCGGAGCGTCCGGACGGATCGAAGGTCGTTACTCACCGGGCAAGACCGAGACGGCCCCGATCGCCTTGATTCTACACCCGCACCCGAAGGCGGGCGGGCACATGAACCACCCGGTGTCGGTGCAGCTGTACCACCTGTTCATGAAGCGTGGCTTCGCGACGCTGCGCTTCAACTTCCGCGGCGTGGGCCGCAGCCAGGGCGAGTTCGACGCCGGCATCGGCGAGCTGGCCGACGCCGCGACGGCGCTGGACTGGCTGCAGACGTCCAATCCGGCCGCCAGCCAGACCTGGGTCGCCGGCTTCGATTTCGGCGCCTATATCGGCATGCAGCTGTTGATGCGCCGGCCCGAGACCGATGGCTTCATCAGCGTCTCGCCGCCGACCAACATGTATGATTTCAGCTTCCTGGCGCCCTGCCCAGCTTCGGGCCTGTTCCTGACCGGCTCGGCCGACACCATCACGCCGCCGGTCGAGGTGGAGCGCGTGGTCTCCAAGCTGCGCACCCAGAAGGGAATCATCATCGACTACGAGGTGATCGACAAGGCCAGCCACTTCTGGACCGAACACCTGCCCTCGGTGGAGCGCAGCGTCGGCGACTATCTCGACAAGCGGATCGAGATGAACCCGATCTGACACTTCAAAGGCCTCCCTTCGGGGAGGCCTTTTTCGTTCAGGGGTTCACGATCCGACCGCCGGTCATCGGCGCTTTCACCCCGGTGGTGCCCGGGAAGCTGATCGGCAGGCCCCGCGCCGTGCGGGCCGCCAGATAGGCGAAGGCCTCGGCCTCGATGGCGTCGCCGCGCCAGCCATAGTCCTCGGCGGCCTTGACCGGCACCGGCGCGCGCTCGGCCAGGGCCCGCATGATCTGCGGATTGTGCCGTCCGCCGCCGCAGACGATCAAGGCGGCCGGCAGCGCGCCCAGATCGAAGGCCTTGACGACCGCCTCGGCGGTGAAGGCCACCAGGGTGGCGGCGGCGTCCTCGGCCGACAGGAACTCGACCAGGTCGAGCGGGAAGTCGTAGCGGTCCAGGGACTTGGGGGCGGGACCGGCGAAATAGGCGCTGGCCAGGAAGGTGTCGAGCACGGCCTGGTCGACGGTTCCGGCGGCGGCGAGGCGGCCCCGGTCGTCAAAACGGCCGAGCCCCCGCGACTGCAGCATCAGATCGATCATGCCGTTGCCTGGACCGGTGTCGAAGGCCAGCAGGTCGTCGCCCTCGCCCACCAGGGTGATGTTGGCCACGCCGCCGATGTTCAGCGCCGCCACCGGCGCCGCCAGGCCTGAAGCCCGGGCGCGAGCCGCGTGATAGATCGGGGCCAGGGGCGCGCCCTGCCCGCCGGCCGCCACGTCGGCGGTGCGGAAGTCGAAGGCCACCGGCCGGCCGCTAGCCTTGGCCAGGCGCTCGGCGTCCAGAAGCTGGACCGTGCGGCCGATCCGGCCCGGCTCGGGACGTTCGTGCAGCACTGTCTGACCGTGTACGCCCAGCAGATCGAACTCGGACCAGGTCAGGCTGTGCTCGTCCAGGAAGCTCTCGGCGGCGTGGAAATGCTCGTCGGCGACCGCCCGGGCCGCCTCGGCGAAGATGTCCGGCGCCGGCCTATCGCGCGGCCAGCCGCGCGCCACCTCGGTGGCGACCAGCAGCAGGTCGCGGGTTTCCTCGCGCAGCTTGCGTTCGCCGCAGGGCCCGAAGGCCTGAATGTCCTCGCCGTCGGTTTCGAGCACCGCCATATCGACGGCGTCGAGGGAGGTGCCGGTCATGAATCCCAGGATGCGCATCAGCGTTGACTGCCATGGTCGCGGGCCTGTAGCTAGACCCATGATCGACGCCCGCTTCCCTATCTCGACCTATTACCGCCCGCTCAAATAGCGGGAGGCCGGCCTGACACGTCGATGCGCCCCGCCCAGCCGGGGTTGCGTCTCATCAGATCATCGCGCTCCGGCCCTATCCGGAGACTGACCCATGAAACCCTCGCCACATCCAGCCTCGCCCGTGCTAGACGGCCCACCGTCCCTGCAAGAGTCATCCCACCCAGAGAGTCGATCCATGTCCGCGCCCGCCTCGTTCAAGTCGGAATTCCTGCAGACCCTGCAGGCGCGCGGCTATATCCATCAGATCACCCATCCGGATGAACTGGACGCCGCCGCCGCGGGCGGCGTGGTCACGGCCTATGTCGGCTTCGACGCCACGGCGTCGTCGCTGCACGTCGGCAATCTGATCTCGATCATGATGCTGCGCCGGCTGCAGCAGACCGGTCACAAGCCGATCGTGCTGATGGGTGGGGGCACCACCAAGGTTGGCGATCCGTCCGGCAAGGACGAGAGCCGTAAGATGCTGACCGAAGAGGGCATCCAGGCCAATATCGCCAGCATCAAGCGCGCCTTCGAGAAGTTCCTGACCTTCGGCGACGGCCCGACCGACGCGATCATGGTCGATAACGACGAATGGCTCAGCAAGCTGGGCTATATCGAGTTCCTACGCGAATACGGGACCCACTTCACGGTCAACCGCATGCTGGCCTTCGACTCGGTGAAGCTGCGCCTGGATCGCGAACAGCCGCTGACCTTCCTCGAATTCAACTACATGCTGATGCAGGCCACCGACTTCCTGGAGCTGAACCGCAAGCGCGGCTGCGTGCTGCAGATGGGCGGTTCGGACCAGTGGGGCAACATCCTCAACGGGGTGGAGCTGATCCGCCGCGTCGACCACAAGCCGGCCTTTGGCCTGACCACGCCGCTGCTGACCACGGCCTCGGGCGCCAAGATGGGCAAGACCGCCGCCGGCGCCGTCTGGCTCAATGCCGACGCCTTGAGCCCCTACGACTACTGGCAGTTCTGGCGCAACACCGAGGACGCCGATGTCGGCCGCTTCCTGCGGCTGTTCACCGACCTGCCCCTGGACGAGATCGCCCGGCTCGAGGCCCTGCCCGGCGCGCAGCTCAACGACGCCAAGAAGGTGCTGGCCGACGAGGCCACCCGACTGGCGCACGGCGAGGCGGCCGCGAAGACGGCCCGCGACGCCGCCGAGAAGGCGTTCGAGCAGGGTGTGACCTCGGCCGACCTGCCGACCTTCGAAGTGCCGGCGGCGGATCTTGCGGCCGGCATCGTCCTGGCTAACCTGTTCGCCGACGCCGGTCTGGCCGCCTCGCGCGGCGAGGCCCGTCGCCTGGCCCAGGGCGGCGGCGTCAAGGTCAATGACAAGGCCGAGGCCGACGCCAGCCGCGTCGTGACCGAGGCCGACCTGATCGACGGCGTCGTCAAGCTGGCGGCCGGCAAGAAGAAGATCGTCCTGGTCAAACCGGTTTAGGCTAACTGTCGTCCCGACTCGCGGCGTCGCCAGGGGTCGGGACAACACAGAGAGTTGAGGAGAGAAACGATGCTTCAAGCTGGTGACAAGGCTCCCGCGTTCGACCTGCCCACCGACACCGGACGGGTCAGCCTGGCGGGCCTGAAGGGCAAGAAAATCGTCCTCTATTTCTATCCCAAGGACGACACCTCGGGCTGCACGTCAGAGGCGCTGCAGTTCTCGTCCGAGGTCGAGGAATTCGCCAAGCTGGGCGCCGTGATCATCGGTGTGTCCAAGGACAGCGCGGCCTCCCACGCCAAGTTCCGCCTCAAGCACGACCTCACCGTCGAACTGGCCGCCGACACGACCGGCGAGATCGTCGAGACCTATGGCGCCTGGGTCGAGAAAAGCATGTATGGCCGCAAATATATGGGCATCGACCGTTCCACCTTCCTGATCAATGCCGACGGCGTCATTCAGGAGGTCTGGCGCAAGGTGAAAGTGCCCGGTCACATCAAAGCCGTGCTGACCGCCGCTAAAGCGTCCAAATAGCCCCCGGGCGCCGGCCTTTTCACGCTTGGCTCTGTGGTATTTGCGCCGCGCATCCGGCCAAATTGTCACCCGGCCGGCGCTCGCCCTTGCCGATCGCGTTTAGGTGGCGTTAACGATTTTAGACGTATGGTGAATTTTGAGACTCACGCTCCCCAGGGGCGGGAAGAGTCTTGCGCAGGCCTTCAATATCGTTGCATATCCCCCTTGTTCTGAAAACGGGGGTTTCGTGAGCGATGGCCATCAAACGCTTCAAGCGACTGCGGCAATCCCTCGAAGGTCTTTTCCCTGAAAGACATCTCTATATCCGCTCGGGCGGTGAGATGCGGGGCTACGTTTTTTCCACCAACAAGCAACTCCTCGCGGCCTCCGCCGTCGGCTGCGCCGCTCTGTGGATGGGCATCTGCACCGCCGCGATGATGGTCAATGCGCTGGCGGTCAGCTCGACCGATCAGCAGGTCATCAAACAGCGCGCCTATTATGAGCGCCTCAACGCCGACCGTCAGGCCCGGCTCAACAGCGCGGTGGCCCAGCTTTCGGCCACCAATGGATCGCTGGACGAACTGGCCGCCTCGGTCGAGAAGCGCCACTCCGCCCTCGCCCTGCTGGTCAGCGACTTCCGGGGCGTACCCGGCGCCGCCGACGCCCTGAAGGTCGCCAAGCCTCGCCTGCTGGCCGCCACGCCCGTCCAGCGTATTCAGGCCACGCGGATGGATCAGGAACGCCTGATCGACGCCGCAGAGACCTTCGCCAAGAGCCGCGCCGAACGGCTGCGACTGGCCATGCGGATGGCCGGACTGGACGCCGGCAACTACACAGGGCGCGGCGCCGCGCTGGGCGGGCCGCTGATCGAGGCCAAGGACCCCCGGGCCCTCGCCGCCGTGCTCGATGTCGACGAGGATTTCGCCACCCGCATCCAGCGCGCCGCCACCGACATGTCGGACATGCGCTCGCTGAACGCGGCCGCCCAGAAACTGCCCTTCTTCCGCCCGACCACCAATCCGGCGCTCAGCAGCAGCTATGGCGTCCGCTTCGACCCGTTCACCCATCGCCCGGCCTTCCATTCGGGCCTCGACTTCCCCGGCGCCTTCTACACCCCGATCATGTCCACCGCGCCCGGCGTGATCTCGTTCACCGGTGTTCGGTCCGGCTATGGCAACACCATCGAAATCGACCATGGCGGCGGCTTCAAGACGCGCTATGCTCACCTTCAAGCGATCTCCGTCCGGGTCGGACAGCGTGTGGCGATCGGCCAGCGCGTTGGGGCCATGGGCTCGACAGGCCGGTCAACCGGCCCGCACCTGCACTACGAAGTCTGGGCCAATGGTAGGGCCCAGAACCCTAATCGCTTTTTGAAGGCTGGTGAGTATGTTCAGCAAGCAAACTAAGGGTCAGGCGCGCGGTCCGGCCAAGATCGAGCCCTTGCCAACCACGCCGATCGCCTCCGTCGATCCGGCCCGCAAGACCACCCCGAAGGTCGCTTCCCTGATCTCGGCGGACATCACGATCGAAGGCAATATCACCGGCGAAGGCGAATTGCAGGTCGACGGCATCGTTCGCGGCGATATCCGCGTGGGCCGCCTGACGGTCGGTGAGACCGGTCATGTGGAAGGCTCCGTGTACGCGGAAGCCTCAGAAGTCCGCGGTCGCGTCGTCGGCTCCATCACCTCCAAGCAGGTTCGGCTTTACGGCACCTCCTATATCGACGGCGACATCACCCATGAGCAACTGGCCATGGAAACCGGCGCGTTCTTCCAGGGCCGCAGCCTGAAATTCCAGCGCCCCGCCCCGCAGCCGGCGCCCACGCCGATCTTGGCCGCGCCCACGCCGCCGCCACAGACCAAGCCGGCCTGATCGACTCCAAGAAAGCGCCCCGGAGTGATCCGGGGCGTTTTGCTTTCAGGTCTATCGGCTGGAAAGAACGAAGGTGTTGCCGTCGAGATCCTTGAACTTGGCGAAGGTTCCCCAGGGCTGTTTCTGCGGCGGCCCGTCAAACTCGACCCCGTTCTCGACCAGCCGGCGATAGGCGTGCTCGACGTCGTCGCAGGCCAGCGAGCCGTTGAAGAACGTACCGATGCGGTCCTCGTGCCCCTCGGGCGTGAACAGCACCAGGCCGGTCTCCGCGCCCGGGATCGACAGCTCGATCCAGCGCTGGGTGCCCATGGGTTGGTCGGTGGCGACGCGCAGCCCGACCTTCTCGGTCCAGAAAGCCAGCGCCCGGTCCTGGTCGCGGGTGGGGATGCTGACGAACTTCACCTGCTTGATCACGCTCATGGCCAGCCCTTCGTGCTGTCGGTTGATCAGGCTGGATAGCGGGCGGATGTTGCGCCGGTGAAGCCGTGCAGGCATTGCTATAGCAATGGTCGCGCAAACCTATCTTCTGGACCGCTATGTACTGGACACGCTGATGGGCGATCTGGTCGGCCACGACCACAAGCCGTCAGCCTTCCTGGTCTATCTGGCGATCACCGCCGCCCACGCCGACGGCCGGGCCATGTTCAGCCATGCGCAGTTGGCCGAGCGAACCGGCCTGTCGCGGCGCAACACCCAGGGCGCCAT
>JAHINZ010000094.1 GCA_018895795.1 Alphaproteobacteria bacterium | reverse complement strand
TGCTGGCCAGACCCGCCCGCCGTCGGCGTGGTGGGAGATCAAGGCGCGTGTTGGTCAAGTCTGACTCCGTGTCCTCCCCCTTCGCCTCCCCGGGAAACCGGACGGGGCGAGTTCTGGTAAGGCCTCAACAGGGCCGCCTGCTGGAACGCTGACGGATAACGATGGCGCGGAGCGCACGGCTTCGTCGAAACGGTATTTCTATTCCTTCTTCCGGACGTCGTCCGGACGCTCCGCAGCCCTTTCCATCCCTTCAGCGGCCGCGCCGCGTGAGGCCGCGGACACTTGCCCCCTCCGGATGCTGCGCATCCTCCTCCCCCGGAGGGGAAAGATGAACCGCGCCGACCTCATCTTCCCCCTCCGGGGGAGGAGCGCGCCAGCGCGGAGGGGGCCAGTGGACGGGGACAGACCCCGGCCGAGGGAACCCGTGATGACGAACCGCCTAAACCTTGCCCGCCGCCTCGCGGATCCCCCGCATCCGCTCCAGCGCGCCCTGCAGGATCCAGCCGGCGGCCATCTTGTCGACGACCTCGGCGCGGCGTTTGCGGTTGACGTCGTGTTCCTCGATCAGCACCCGGGTGACGGCGGCGGTCGACAGCCGCTCGTCCCAGAAGGTGATCGGCACATGCGGCTGCAGACGCAGCAGGTTGCGACCCAGGGCCCGGTTGGACTGGCAGCGGACGCCCTCGGTGCCGTCCATGTTCATCGGCAGGCCGATGACGATCCCAGCCGCCTTGCGCGTGCCCATCAGATGGAACAGGGTCGCGGCGTCCTCGCTGAACTTGGTTTTCCGGATCAGGGCCAGGGGACTGGCGACCGTCAGGGTGACGTCGGACACCGCCACGCCGATGGTCTTCTCGCCGGGATCCAGCCCGACGATCGGCAGGTAGTCGGGGATGGCGGCGGCGAATTCTTCGATATCGAGTACGGGCATCCCCTCTCTTACCACGGGGAAGCGCCCTTCAAACAAGGGAACCCCTATAAGCAAGGAACCCTTGTCAAAGCGCCCCTCCGGCGGCTAACCCACGCGCTTGGAATTCAGGAGGCCCCCATGGCCATTGACGTCGCCACAGTGCGCAAGGTCGCGCGGCTCGCGCGGATCGCGGAACCCGAGGAACGCCTGGAGGCGCTGGCTCAGGAGCTCAACGGCATCATGACGTGGATCGAGCAGTTGGCCGAGGTCGACACCGACGGCGTCGAGCCGCTGACCAGCGTGGTCGGGGCCGGCGCGCCGCTGCGCGAGGATGTGGTGACCATGGGCGGCGACGCCGAGATGATCACCTTCAACGCCCCCAAATCGATAGACGGCTTCTTCGTCGTGCCCAAGGTGGTCGAATAATGAGCGTGCTGACCTCCCTGACCCTGAAGGGCGCCCTCGACGGCCTGAACGCCGGCGACTTCACCTCGGTGGAGCTGACCACGGCCCATATCGAGGCGATCGAGGCCGCGCGGCCGTTGAACGCCTTCATCCTGGAAACCCCCGAGCACGCCCTGTCGATGGCCGCCGCTTCGGACGCTCGCCGCGCCCTGGACCTGCAAGGCCCGCTGGACGGCGCGCCGCTGGGCGTCAAGGATCTGTTCTGCACCAAGGGCGTGCGGACCACGGCCTGCTCGAACATCCTCGGAAACTTCATCCCGCAATACGAATCCACCGTCACCAGCCAGCTGTGGCGCGACGGGGCGGTGATGCTGGGCAAGCTGAACCTGGACCAGTTCGCCATGGGCTCGTCCAACGAGACCAGCGCCTTTGGTCCGGTGACCAATCCCTGGCGCTCGACCTCCAGCAACAAGCCCCTGACCCCCGGCGGCTCGTCGGGCGGCAGCGCCGCGGCCGTGGCCGCCGACCTGTGCCTGGGGGCCACCGCCACCGACACCGGCGGTTCGATCCGTCAGCCCGCCGCCTTCACCGGCACGGTCGGCATCAAGCCCACCTATGGCCGCTGCTCGCGCTGGGGCGTCGTGGCCTTCGCCAGTTCGCTGGACCAGGCCGGACCGATCGCCAAGACCGTCGAGGACGCGGCCATCCTGCTGACCTCGATGTGCGGTCACGACCCCAAGGATTCGACCAGCCTCGACGTCGAAGTGCCCGACTTCAGCCTTTATGTCGGCAAGTCGATCAAGGGCCTGCGGATCGGCATTCCCAAGGAATACCGCGTCGACAACATGCCGGCCGAGATCGAGAAGCTGTGGGCCGACGGCATCGAGTGGCTGAAGGAAGCCGGCTGCGAGATCGTCGAGATCAGCCTGCCGCACACCAAATACGCCCTGCCGGCCTATTACATCGTCGCCCCGGCCGAGGCCTCCTCGAACCTCGCCCGCTATGACGGCATGCGCTACGGCCATCGGGCGCAGGGCGCCAACCTGACGGAAATCTACGAAAACACCCGCGCCGAAGGTTTCGGCGACGAGGTCAAGCGCCGGATCATGATCGGCACCTATGTGCTGTCGGCCGGCTATTACGACGCCTATTATCTGAAGGCCCTGAAGGTGCGTCGCCGCATCGCCGAGGACTTCGACAAGGCCTGGGAGCGCTGCGACGCCATCCTGACCCCGACGGCGCCTTCGGCGGCGTTTGGTCTGGGCGAGAACAGCAACGACCCGATCGCCATGTATCTGAACGACGTGTTCACGGTGACCACCAATCTGGCGGGTCTGCCGGGCCTGTCGCTGCCGGCCGGCCTCGACGCCAACGGCCTGCCGTTGGGCCTGCAGATCATCGGCAAGCCCCTGGACGAGGGGACGGTGTTCTCGGTGGCCGGGGCCATGGAAAAGGCGGCCGGCTTTAACGCCAAGGCCGCCCGCTGGTGGTGATCAACTGACAAGGGCGGCTCCGCGAGGAGCCGCCCTTTCTCGTTATTGGGGGTCGGTCGGGGTGGTCGGAGCCGGCGTGGGCGCGATCGGCGCCGGAATGACCAGTGGGGCCGGTTCGGCGATGGCGGCGGGAGCCGGGACCAAGGCGCTCACCTCGGCTGAGGCGGCGTTGGCGTCAGGGGCCGTGACCGCCGCAGGCGCGGCGGCCCGGCGCGCGACAGCGGCGCGCGGCGCGACGCGAGCGGGCGTAACGATCGCCGACGGCGCAAGCGCCTCGTTGACGGCGATCTGAGTGGGCGCCGGCATCTCGGCGGCGGGCGCCAGCGGCGGAGTCAGCGGCGCGGTGTCGGTGACCGCCATCTGGGCCCGCGGTTCAGCGGCGGGCGCGGTTGGGGTTGGATTGGCCATCATCGTCCAGGCCAGAGCGCCGGCGGCGACCAGCGCGATCGGCGCGCCGACCAGCATCGGCAGGTTGGACGAGGTGCGCGCCTTGGTCGGACGGGCGTAGATCGGGGCGGCGGGAAACAGAGCAGACGCGTTGGACGTCACCGCGACGTGCGGCTCGGGGGCGTCGAAATTCAGAACTTGATTGTAAGCGGGCATGAAGTCCTCCTCAATTCTAGTCTCGAGGAAGATAACTATCCCGTGATGCCCAGGTTCCGTTGAACATAGAACGATACGATTTCGAACACGAAGCCGCCTTAGTTGAAATCGGGGGCTTTTGACTGCAACGGGATGTTCTAAACTAGGCGCGCCCTCATTTTCTGTCCTGAAATCTCCGGACCGATCTGGAAACTTCGCCCGGAGCCACAAGACCGGCGAACCCCGCCGCCAAAGGCTTTTCCGCAAGGGGGCGGGCGGTGTAAGAGAGGCTCATGACGCAAGAATCCAAAACCATCCAAGGCCGGACCGGTCCGTGGGAAATCGTTCTAGGCCTGGAGATCCACGCCCAAGTCGCCAGCAAGTCCAAGCTGTTCTCCGGCGCCGCCGTCGGGTTTGGCGCGGGCCCCAATGAGCAGGTCAGTCTGGTGGACGCGGCCATGCCGGGCATGCTGCCGGTGCTGAACGGCTTCTGCGTGGAGCAGGCGGTCAAGACGGGCCTGGGCCTGAAGGCCCAGATCAATCTGAAGAGCCGTTTCGACCGCAAGAACTACTTCTATCCCGATCTGCCGCAGGGCTATCAGATCAGCCAGTTCGACCAGCCGATCGTCGGCGAAGGCGTCGTCACCGTCGAACGCGACGACGGCACGACCTTCGAGGTCGGCATCGAGCGCCTGCATTTGGAGCAGGATGCCGGCAAGTCGATCCACGATCTTGACCCCAACGCCACCTATGTCGACCTGAACCGGGCCGGCACGGCGCTGATGGAGATCGTCTCCAAGCCCCACATGCGCTCCTCGGAAGAGGCGGCGGCCTATGTGAAGAAGATCCGCACGATCCTGGTCTATCTGGGCACCTGCGACGGCGACATGGACAAGGGCAACCTGCGCGCCGACGTCAATGTCTCGGTCTGCCGCCCCGGCGCCTATGAGAAGTTCCGCGAGACCGGCAGTTTCAGCCACCTGGGCACGCGCTGCGAGATCAAGAACGTCAACTCGTATCGCTACATCCAGCAGGCCATCGAGTACGAGGCCCGTCGCCAGATCGAGATCCTGGAGGATGGCGGCAAGATCGACCAGGAGACCCGCCTGTTCGATCCGACCAAGCTCGAGACCCGCTCGATGCGGTCGAAGGAAGAAGCGCACGACTATCGCTATTTCCCCGAACCGGATATTCCGCCGCTGGAGATTTCCGAAGCAGAGATTAGCAGAGTAAGGAATGGTTTGCCAGAACTACGTAACG
>JAHINZ010000093.1 GCA_018895795.1 Alphaproteobacteria bacterium | reverse complement strand
TCCTCGATTTTCTGACGATCCTTGGGGTCCATCGCCTTCAACTGGTCTTCGGTGACGCCCAGCTTGGAGAGCATCGACGCGCGCATCTTCTGGGCGGGCGTCATCTTGGCGTAGTCGAGGAACTCGTCCTTGGCCGTCTTGGTCGAGGCGGCCGTCAGGCCGTTCGCGCTGGGGTCCGCCGTCTTGGGCGCCATCACGGTGTTGAGCCTCTTCAGCGCGGCGTTGCTGAGCGACGCCAGGATGCTGTTGTTGGACCCGGAAATAAGCATGAGAGCTCCCGCTTCAAAGAGGCGGGTCGTCCATCGCAAGCTTCGTGCAACTTCGAAATTGATTCAGCCCAAGGATTTCAATCTCTTGGCGAAGCTCCAAGTTGAAACTCCGCGCCTAGGGCAAAGTTTGCCATGCAGATTCTACCGGCGGACGCCTAAAGCGCCCGCCGCGCGTGGAGCGATCAGGTCTTCTTCAGCTTTCCCGCCTTGGCGTTCGCAATGGCCAGCTTCAGGGCCTGCATGTCCGCGCCGGCGATCAACTGATCGCCCACGATGAAGGCCGGGGTCCCCTCGATGGCCAGGGCCTGAGCCAGGCCGTGGGTGTCCGCCAGATGCTGGGTGGTGGCCTCGGTCGCGCCCGCGGCGCGCGCCTTGGCGACGTCGAGGCCCAGGCTGGAGGCGATACGCAGGGCGGCGGCCTCATCGAGGGCCTTTTCGGCCATCAGGGCCTGGTGCAGTTGCAGGTCCTTGCCCTGATCCTTGGCGCCGAGGAAGAGTCGGGCGGCGACCTCGGAGTCATGGCCGAAGATCACGAAGTCCTTGAACACGAACCGCACGTCCGGATTTTCCTGGATCAGCTTGACCACTTCAGGCGCGGCCTGCTTGCAGTAGCCGCAGCGGTAGTCGAAGAATTCGGTGACCGTCACGGAGCCATTGGGATTGGCCACGAAGTCGCGCGGGTCGCGTTCGATCGCCTGACGATACTGGCTGATGGCCTTGCGGCCCGACTCGGCGGTTTTGGCGGCCTGCTTCTGTTCCAGCTTGGCGCTGACTTCCAGCAGCACTTCGGGATTTTCCACCAGATAGGCGCGAACCTTTTCGCCAAACGCCTTGTCGGGCTTGGCTGGTGAGCAGGCTCCCAGGAACAGCCCCGAAAGGGCGAGCGAAGCGGCGAGGGCGCCGGCGCGGCGGGAAAAGGTCATGAGGGTCTCGAGATGAAAGCTTGTGATCAGTTGTGGAAGACGGACTGGGTCGCGCCTTCCTTGGCCAGATCCTTAAGGTCCTGGTTGCTGGGACGCGAGGCCAGGACGATGTCGGTGGCGCGCCGCCATTCGGGCGTGTCCTTGGTCAGAAGTTCGCGGGCCCGCATGGCGAAGACCCGGGCCTCCTGCGGCGCGCCCATGGAAAAATACTGTTCGGCGGTGGCCAGGCGGGCGGCGCCGTCCTTGCCTTGGGTGTCATAGGCCTGGGCCAGCAGACGCCAGGTGACCGCATTGTCCGAGTCATTGAGTAGGGCGCGCTTCAGTTCCAGAACGCCCTCCTCGACCTTGGCCGGATCTTTTTGACCGATCAGGGTCTGGCCAAGATTGATCCGCAACAGCGGGGCGTCGGGTTTGAGCTCGACCGAGCGACGCTGCGGCGCCTCGGCCTGTTCGACGCGATTGAACTCGAACAGGATCTGGCCCTTCAGCTCCCACAGATAGGGATTGTTGGCATTGTCGGCGAGCAGGCCGTCAATCAGCGCCAGGGCCCGGTCTGGCTCCTTCATTTGATAATAGGCGATGGCGCGGGCGTAGCGGGCCGGGAAGCCTCTGTCGGTTTCCTTGTACTTCATCAGCGCGGTCTGCGGATTGATGAAGCCTTCCAGCTTGGCCTTCATGATCTGGTGCTCGGCCAGATCGGCCGGGCTGTCGACGGCGTCATAGTGCGGCTGCCGCTCTACACGGCTGCGCAGGGTTTCGATGCGCTCCGAAGACAGGGGGTGGCTGCGGAAATAGGCGAAGCGCCGGGCCTGGTCGAAGACTTCCTGATAGCGAAAATTATCGAAGAACTCGACGAGCCCCCTGCCGGACTGACCGGTCGCTTCAAGGAAGCCGGCCGCGGCCTGGTCGGCGCGCGACTCCTGGTCGCGGCTATAGCCCAGCGCGCCCAGCGTGCCGAAATAGGAGGCGTTACCCAACAGCACCGCGCCGGCGTCGGGCGCGCCGGCGAGCGCGGCCAGGACGCCCAGCCCCATGGTCAGGATCATCGGCGTCAGGCCGGCGCGCATCATCTCGCCGGAGCGGCTGGGGTGGCCGCCGGCGAGGTGCCCGGTTTCGTGGGCGATCACGCCCTTGAGCTGGTTGGGCGTCTCGGTCTGCAGGATCAGGCCGGTATTGAGCCCGAGCATGAGCCCCTGGGTGGCGAAAGCGTTGAGCGACTTGTCGCCGACCAGCAGAATGCGGACCGTCTTGGAATCCAGGCCCGCCGCATCGAACAGCGGATCGGCGTCGCGATGGAGGATTTCCTCGATCTCGGTGTCGCGGATCAGGGAGGCGCCTTCCTGGGCGGCCACCGGGGCGGGCGTCACAACGCTGATCGCCGCGATCATCGCGACGGAGCAGAAGGCGTGGAACCTTTTTTCAGCCCACCGCGTGCGGGAGGTCATCCAATGTCTCCAGTCGCGCCCCCGCGATCGAGGCAAGTGTAGCGTGGAATGCAACAGCCTGTGAACTCCTGCTGTCGCATCGCACCTCTTGCATATAGGCGCCGTGGACGGCCAGGCCAGAGCCTGACCGTCCACGATCCGTCATCAGCTCCGGCGCCACCAGCCGCGGCGCGGCTTGGCGGGGGCGTCGGTGATCTCGGCCGGGTTCGGCTCGGCGGGCGCCGCCACGGTTTCCTGGACCGGTTCCGGAGCCGGTTGAGGCGCGACCACCAGGATCGGGGCCGGGGCGACGGCGGCTTCCGTCGCGATCTCGACCGCAGCTTCGACTGGAGCCTCGACCTCGACGGAGGCCGCGCTTTCGGTCACGGCGGACTCGATCACGGCGTCATCGGCGACCGCCGTGTCCGCCGCGTCTGCCTTTCGGCCCCGGGCTCGCGGACGACGGGCCTTTTTGGGGGCGTCAGTCGCGGGCGCGGGAAGCTCGACCCAGATGTCGCTGGGCGGGGCCTCGGCGACGACGGGGGCGATCGGCGGCAGTTCAGCCTCGACCGCCATGTCGACCGACGCCGGACGGGCTTCTCGTTCACCTCGACCACGGCCGCGGCTGCGGCTCGAGCGACCTTCGGACCGATCTGCGCGTTCCGGACGCTCGGCGCGTTCCGGACGCTCGGCGCGTTCCGGACGCTCTGCGCGTTCTGGCCGTTCCGGGCGTTCCTGACGCTCGGGGCGTTCGCCTTGCGTCTCGCTCACTTGCTCGGGCGCGGGACGACGCGATTCGCCGCCACGACCGTCGAGCGCCGCCGGATCATGCCAGGCGAAGGCGCTGTCGCCGAACGGGACGCGGGGACGGATCCAGACAAAGGCGTCGGCCGGACGATCGCCGTCCTCGCGACCGCCACGACGACCGCCGCGGCGACCGCGGCGACGGCGGCGACGGCGGGCTTCTTCATCCTCGCCTTCGATGGCGAAGTCGCCGTCACGGGCCTCGCCGTCTTCGCCGTCGGCGTCGTCTTCAGCGGCGCCGGGCGCGGCTTCGACATCGGTGTCGTCACGACGCCCGCGACGACGGCGCTTGCGCTTGCGGTTGCGATCACCGTCGTCGTCCGAGGCGACTTCGGCGACCCGCGTCTTGTCACGCGAACTGGCGCGAACATCGGCGGCGTCGTCGTCGGTGTCCTCGCGATCGAGGGCCTCTTCGTCGAAGATCTCGTCCTCGTCCTCGTCTTCGTCGTCATAGACGTCGTCGTCGGCGAAGTCGGTTTCAGAGAGCGGCGGCGCGGCGACGGCGATGCGTTCGCCCAGCTCGGTGCGCTCGATCTCGTTCTCGGCGGCGTGCAGGCTCTCGTCGACCAGCACGGTCACGAACAGGCCGTGAGTCTGCTGCAGACGCACCAGATAGGCGCGCTTCTCGTTGAGGATGTAGATGCCGACGGCGCGGGACACCTTCAAGGTGACCGCCCCGCTGCCCTTCAGGGCCTCCACCTCGATGGCGCGGAGCGCGGCCAGGGCGCTGGATTCGACAGACCGCACGCGGCCCGTGCCTTCGCAGTGTTCGCAGACGTGGGTGGTGCCTTCCAGCACGCCGGTGCGGCGACGCTGGCGGCTGATTTCCATCAGGCCAAAGCCGCTGATCTTGCCCATCTGGATGCGGGCGCGATCGTCCTTCAGAGCATCCTTGAGGACCTTCTCGACGGAGCGGTTGTTCTTGCCTTCATCCATGTCGATGAAGTCGATGACGATCAGGCCGGC
>JAHINZ010000092.1 GCA_018895795.1 Alphaproteobacteria bacterium | reverse complement strand
GCGAGAACCTGTTCCATGGTGTGAGCGTCGGACGCGGTTTCGACCGCATAGCCGTGTCGACCCAGGAAGTCAGACACCACGTCGCGAATGCCGGGGTCGTCGTCGACGATCAGAATCCGGGACGTCGTGAGGCGCGGGGTTTCAGGAAGGGCGGCGGGGCCAGAATGTTGGACGGTCTCCATGAGACGCTCCTGTCATGCCCTGATGGCGCTCAGATTTCACGCTTGAAACAGCGACGCAACCGAGTTGTGCGATTTGGGCCGCAATCCGTCCTGGAGCTTCGCATGAAACGCCTGTCTTCGCTCGTCGTCCTGGCCGCGACCTTTTGCGGCGCCGCGTCCATCGCCAACGCCCAGGGCCCCGGTCCGGGCGGTCGCGGACCCGATCTCGACACCAACAGCGATGGCGTGGTCAGCGCGTCGGAATTCGAGAAGGCGGGTCGGCAACGCTTTCAGCGCATGGACGAGAACCATGACGGTGTGATTGACCGGGCCGAGATCGCCGCGATCCGCGAGCGCATGGCCGAACGCCTGAAAGACCGGGGCCCGGCCCCCGCCGGCGCGGCCAAGCGCCCCGACATGATCGCCGAGATGGACGCCGACAAGGACGGCGAGATCACCCTGGCCGAGGTGACGGCGGCCCAGAAGGCGCGCTTCAAGAAAGCTGACAAGAATGGCGACGGCATGCTGGACGCGGCCGAACAGCAGGCCCTGCGTCCCGCTGGCGGCGGCCCGCGTCAGCGTTAGGCCCACCTAGCCTGGCGAAGTGTTTTTCGGGATCGCATAGTCGTGCCCCTGGATGTTCTGCGCCTCGATGGCGAGATCGCTGACATAGGGATTGCTGCGCCGCTCGGCCGCGAAACTGGACATCGGGCCGTGACCGGGCACGAACTTCACATCGCCGCCGAGGGGCCAAAGCTTGCTGGTGATCGAATCCAGCAGGTCCTGGTGATTGCCGCGCGGGAAGTCGGTGCGGCCGATCGAGCCTTGGAACAGGACGTCGCCCACCTGGGCGAACCGGGCCTCACGATGAAAGAAGATCACGTGGCCCGGCGTATGGCCGGGGCAGTGCAGCACCTCGAACTGGGTCTCGCCCAGGGTCACGACGTCGCCGTCATCCAGCCAACGATCGGGAACGAAGATCCGCGCTTCGGGAATGCCGTAGCGCTCGCCGGTCATCTGGATCTGGTCGATCCAGAACTGGTCGTCCTTGTGCGGGCCCTCGATCGGAACGCCGGTCAGGCGCTTGAGCTCGGCGGCGCCGCCGGCGTGGTCCATGTGGCCGTGGGTGATCCAGATCTTCTCCAGGGTCAGGCCCTGGTCGGCGATGGCCTTCATCAGGCGTGGGACCTCGCCGCCGGGGTCGATGATCGCGGCCTTCATTGTCTTGGCGCACCAGACGATCGTGCAGTTCTGCTGCAGGGGGGTGACCGGCGCGATGACGGCGCGGATTGGCGGCAGATCGCTCATCGGGCGGCTCCAAAAGAAAACGGGCGGGAACCGAAGTTCCCGCCCGTTCGAACTAAGGCTTGTCAGCCGAAGATCAAGACCGTTCCTCGGGCGAGCCCGGAGCCGGAGCGCCCGGCATCGGGGCGACGCCCGTAGGCGGCGCATCGGCGTCCAGTTCGTGGACCTCGCCGCGCAGGCCGCGGCCGACGTGACTCTTGCGGAAGCCATAGGCGAAATAGATCACCAGGCCCAGCGCGCCCCAGATCGGCAGGACCAGGATCGATTCCAACGGCAGGTTGAAATAGAGGAAGGCGCAGCCGGCCAAGGCGATCGGGGCCACGATCCAGATCGCCGGCGTCTTGAACGGACGCGGACGGTGGGGGTCTTTCACGCGCAGCACCATCACGGCGATCGCCACCATGAAGAAGGCGAACAGCGTGCCGGAGTTGGAGATGTCCGCCAACTGTCCGACCGGGAAGAAGGCGGCGGCGATCGCCACGAACAGGCCGGTGGCGATCGTGACGATATGCGGCGTTTTCCACTTGGGGTGGATGGTGGCCAGCTTATCGGGCAGCAGACCGTCGCGGGCCATGACGAAGAAGATCCGGGTCTGGCCGTAGATCATCATCAGGATGACCGAAGGCAGGGCCAGGTTGGCGGCCAGGCCGAGCAGGTAGCCGGCGAGGGGGAAGTTGACCTGACGCAGGACGTGGGCGAGGGCTTCGTTCGAGCAGACCAGACGGTCGGCGTTCGAAGCCAGACCGCAGGCGACCTGGAAGGCGGCCGAACCGGGCTGGACGGCTTCGCCCGCCGCGCCGATCACGGGTTGAGCGCCGATGGCGCCGACCGCGCCGGCGGCGACCAGCAGGTAGAAGATGGTGCAAATGCCCAGGCTGCCGATCAGGCCGATCGGCACGTTGCGCTGGGGGTTCTTGGTCTCTTCGGCGGCGGTGGAGACCGCGTCGAAGCCGACATAGGCAAAGAAGATCGAAGCGGCGGCGCCGAACACGCCCATGCCCGTCGTGCCATGCGGGCCGAACCAGCCATTGGGCGCGAAGGGTTGGAAGTTACCGCTCTTCATCAACGGCAGGGTCAGGATGACAAAGACGGTCAGCGCCGTGACCTTGATCAACACCAGGACCGCGTTAACGCGGGCGCTTTCAGTCGTCCCGACGACCAGCAGGGCCGTGACCGCCAGGGCCACCACGATCGCCGGGATGTTGACGATCCCGTGGCTGAAGTCGGCGACCGGCATGAAGCCATTCAGCGACCAGGCGGGACCGGCTCGCAAAGCATCAGGCCAATGGAAATTCAGCGCGTGCTCGATCATGCCGAGGAAGTAGCCCGACCAGCCCACAGACACGGCGCTGGCCGCCACGGCGTATTCCAGGATCAGGGCCCAACCGACCATCCAGGCCAGCAGCTCGCCCATCACGGCGTAGGTGTAGGTGTAGGCCGAGCCAGACACCGGAACCATCGAGGCCAGTTCCGAATAGCAGAGCGCGGCGAAGGCGCAGACGGCGCCGGCGATCACAAAGCTCAGCATCATGCCCGGGCCGGCCTTTTGGGAGGCCGCGGCGGTCAGGACGAAGATGCCCGTTCCGATGATTGCGCCTACCCCGAGCAGCGTCAGCTGTATGGGGCCCAGCGAGCGATGAAGGGATTTCTTCTGAGCCGTCGCTAGGATCGCATCAAGCGATTTTACGCGCCACATAGTTCCTCCTGGATACGCACGACTCCCCCCCGGGGAGGCCGCCCTTGAATAAATTTTGCGGACGGTGACCCGTTTATGAGCATGGGGTCAAGGCCAAGCCGCTATGGGGCGTAATTGCTCTCCGCTCGCCGTCTCGTCCAGCGCGCTTGGCGCTGGACGCCTCCGCCGGTAAAGCCCAAGGCGATGTTGCCCATTTTCGAGGCCCTTCCGGCGCTTAAAGACGCCTTGATTGCGCGTGAGGCCGCCGTGCTGGTCGCGCCGCCCGGCGCGGGCAAGACCACGGCTGTTCCCCTGGCGTTGCTGGGTGAGCCCTGGGTCGCGGACCGCAAGATCATCGTTCTAGAGCCGCGTCGCCTAGCGGCCCGGGCGGCGGCGACCCGCATGGCCGCGACCCTGGGCGAATCCGTCGGCGACACGGTCGGCTTTCGGGTGCGGCTGCAATCCAAGGTCTCGGCCCGCACCCGTATCGAGGTGGTCACCGAAGGCGTCTTTACCCGGATGATTCTCGACGATCCCGGCCTGGAGAGCGTCGCCGCGGTTCTGTTCGACGAGTTTCATGAACGCAGCCTCGACGCCGATCTGGGTCTGGCCTTCGCGCGTGACGTCCAGGGCCTGCTGCGCGACGACCTGCGCCTGCTGGTGATGTCGGCCACCCTGGATGGGGCGCGGGTCTCGTCCCTGCTGGGCGACGCACCGGTGATCGAAAGCCAGGGGCGGATGTTCCCGGTCGACACCCGCTATCTGGGCCGCGACGATCGCCTGCGGCTTGAAGAACGCGTCGGACGCGCCGTCGAACGGGCTTTGACGGAGGAAACCGGCAGCCTGCTGGTTTTCCTGCCGGGGCAAGGCGAGATCCGGCGTGTCGAGTCCTGGCTGATGGAGCGGCTACGCCGCCCTGACGTCGATCTGGCCCCGCTCTATGGCGCGCTGGAGCCCGCCGCCCAGGATCGCGCCATCGCCAGCGCCGCGCCAGGACGTCGCAAGGTGGTTTTGGCCACCTCGATCGCCGAGACCAGCCTGACGATCCAGGGCGTGCGGGTGGTGATCGATTGCGGCCTGGCCCGCGTGCCGCGCTATGACCCGGCCAGCGGCATCACCCGACTCGACACGGTCCGGGTCAGCCGCGCCGCCGCCGACCAGCGCCGGGGCCGGGCAGGGCGAACCGAGCCCGGAGTCTGCTACCGGCTGTGGGACGAGGCCGAGACCCGGTCCTTGCCCGCCTTCGCCCGGCCCGAGATCCTGGAGGCCGACCTGTCGCGCCTGGCGTTGGATCTGGCCCGTTGGGGGGCGCGCGACGCCTCGGGCCTGTGTTTTCTGGATCCGCCGCCCGCCGTCGCCTTCGCCGAGGCGCGCACCCTGCTGCAGCGGATCCAGGCGCTGGACGCCCAGGGCGACCTCACAGCCCACGGCAAGGCCCTGGCCGAGATGCCCCTGCCGCCGCGCATCGCCCACATGGTGGTCCGCGCCGCCGCCTCCGGCCAGGCGCGGCGCGGGGCCGAGGTCGCGGCCTTGCTGACCGAACAGGGGCTGGGCGGTCGCGACGTCGACCTGCGCCGGCGCCTCGAAAACCTGGGCCGGGATCGCTCGCCCAGGGCCAAGGACGCCGGAGCCCTGGTCGATCGCTGGGCGCGGGCCGCGGGTAAGCCTTCCGGCGCGACGCCGCTGGACGAAGGGCTGATGCTGGCCGAGGCCTATCCCGAGCGGGTGGCGCGGGCGCGCGGCAAGCCGGGCGAATTCCAGCTGGCCGGCGGTCGCGGCGTCTATATGGAGCCCACCGATCCCCTGGCCCGCGAGACCTGGCTGGCGGTCGGCGAACTGGGCGGCGGCGACAGCCGCGACCGCATCCTGCTGGCCGCCGCCGTCGATGAGGTGGCCCTGCGCGAAACCTTCGCCGATCGCCTGACCGCCGAGGATCGGCTGGAGACCGGCCCGGGCGGCAAGGTCCGCGCCAAGCGGCTGCTGCGCCTGGGCAAGCTGGTGCTGGAAGAGCGGCTGATCGACAAGCCCGACCCGGCCCTGATCGCCAGGGCCCTGCTGGATCAGGTGCGGTCCGAGGGGCTGTCGGGCCTGCGGCTGGGCGACGGCGTCCAAGGCCTGCGCGACCGTGTCGCCTTCTTGCGCGGTCTGGACGGCGAGGTCTGGCCGGACCTGTCCGACGCGGCTCTGCTGGATCGCCTGGATGAATGGCTTGAGCCGCTGCTCCACGGCCGCTCGTCCCTGTCGGCGCTGGACGAGTCCACGTTGGACGGCGCGATCCGGTCCCTGATCCCGTGGGACGCCCAGCAGAAGATCGACGCGGCCCTGCCGGCCCGGTTCAAGGCCCCGACCGGCACGACCGTGGCCATCGACTACGCCGCCGAGGCCGGGCCGCGCATCGACATCCGGGTGCAGGAGCTGTTTGGCCTGACGCAGCATCCCAGCATCGCCGGGGGCAAGATCCCGCTGGTGCTGTCTCTGCTGTCGCCCGGCCACAAGCCGATCCAGATCACCCGGGATTTGCCGGGTTTCTGGAAGGGCTCCTGGCGCGAGGTGAAGGTCGAGATGAAGGGGCGCTATCCCCGGCATGTCTGGCCGGATGACCCGGCGAATACGGCGCCGACGACGCGGGCGAAGCCTCGGGGGACCTAAAGGCCTCTTCCCGGCGGACAGGGCTGCCGCAGAGGATCAAGGCCGTTTTTATCTCGCCCCGACCTTGAGCAGAGCGGGCAGCGCGAAGATCCGGAAACGTCGCCAGGCTTCATGGCTACCGGCGGTTCAGGATCGGCGCCGAGCCTTGGCGGGCTTACCTGAAAGGACCCCTTGTTGCCGTTCGTAATGGGTGAGCACGGGCATAAACTGCGCGCTATCCCCATGCTGTCCGATATAGAGCGCAGCAAAATCAACGCTCTAAAAATAAAATGATCGCGCCAATCCTCCGCGT
>JAHINZ010000091.1 GCA_018895795.1 Alphaproteobacteria bacterium | reverse complement strand
TGGCGCAGGGCGGCCAGCACCTTGGGCTGACCGGCATAGCGCTGGGTGGCGCCGGCCAGCATCGGCGAACGCCGCGCGCCGCCCACGGCCGACAGACCGCTCTGCAGCACCGACAACATCAGGGCTAGGACGAGGGCGAAGGCGCCGAGTTCGACGGTCATTTTGACTTGGTCCCGTAGGCCGGCGGCGGCGCGCCGTCGCCGCGCCATTCGCCCTGTTCCTTCAGGGCCTTGGACACTTCGCGCGGCATGTAGCGTTCATCATGCTTGGCCAGGACCTGCTTGGCGATGAAGACGCCGGACGCGTCGAACGACCCTTGCGCCACGATCCCCTGCCCCTCGCGGAACAGGTCGGGCAGGTCGCCGTGGAACTTGACCTTGGCCGTCGCCCTGTGGTCGGCGACCACGAACTCGACATCGCCGCCGGGATGCTTGACCACGCTGCCGGTCTGGACCAGGCCGCCCAGCTGCACCTTGCGGCCCGCCTTGACGTGGGCCTCCAGCGCCTGGGCCGGGGTGTAGAACAGCGAGATGGCGTCGCGCATGCCATACAGCGTCAGGCCCACGGCCAGGGCCAATACAGGGGCGATGGCCAGCAGGATGGTCAGGCGACGACGCGCCTTGCGCGATTTCGGCCAGAGGCTCATTGGCCCATCTTCTTCTGCGGCGGCGTGTCGGCGGCCTGGCGCAGGGCGGCCAGCACCTTGGGCTGACCGGCATAGCGCTGGGTGGCGCCGGCCAGGGCCGCGTCGCGCTTGCCGGTCTCGCCCAGCACCGCATAGGCCCGCACCAGCCGGACCCAGCCGTCGGGATCGTCGGGCGAGGTCTTCAGGCGCGCGGCCAGGCCTTCGACCATGCCCGCGATCATGGTCTGAACCTGGGCGGTGTCCTCCGGCGCGGCCACCGGAGCCGGCAGGCCGCCGGCCGCCGCGACGGCGTCGATCTCATTGATCAAAGCCGCGTGGCGCGGATCGGCGGGCGACAGCTCGGCGGCGATGGCGCGCCAGTCGGCCAGCCCCGCATCGACATCGCCGTCGGCGATCCTACCGCGCGCCAGATGATAGCGGGCGCTGAGACTGCTGGGGTCGATCTTCAGCGTCTCGCGGAAGGCCAGGCGGGCGTCGGGGCCGATCTGCCCGTTGGACTCGGCCACGAAGGTCTCACCCAGGGCGGTCCACAGGTCGGCGCGGCCGGGCGCCAGGCGAACGGCGCGACGCAGGGCCTGCTCGGCGCCCGACAGGTCGCCCGAGACCGACCGGGCCATGGCCAGATGTTTCAGCGGCTCGGCGTCCTGAGGCCGCTGGGCGGCGATGGTCTCCAGCACCGCGGCGATGCGCGGCGGGTCCAGCTGCGCCGGATCGGCGGTCCGCCATTCGGCCACGCGGCGGGCGAAGGGCTGGTCGGGCGCCGCCGGCGATCCCAGGACCAGATAGGCGGCCAGGGCCAACAGCGGCGCGACGACCGCGGCGGCGACAATGGCCCTTCGCGGTCCAACGCCGTCCCGGGTCCAGGTCTCGCCGGCGTCGGCGGCGGCCAGCAGGCGGCGACCGGCCTCGGCGCGCGCGGCCTCGCGTTCGGCCTCGTCCAGCAAGCCGTTGTCGGCCAGGCGCTCGATCTCGCCCAGCTGGCGTTTGTGCGCGTCAAGTTCGGTGGCCGCGCCGTCGGCGACGCCGGCCCGCGCGGCGCCGCGCAGAACCAAGGCGCCGGCCGCGGCCGACAGCCCCGCCGCCGAGATCCAGAATACGATCATGCGCCGCGTGTTAGCCGGAAAGCCGATCCGCCGTTAGCGAAAAAAGCGCGTAAGGGGCGGCGGTCGAGGCTTCGGCCGCTTTGCGGGGTCCAAAGGTCATGTGCGCCGAAGCCGATCCGTGAAAGTCGCATGCCCGCTCCGCCTGGTCTCGGGCAAGGTAAACGGCCCGCGTGGCGGAACTGGGACCGATCAGGCGGCGATGGCGGCGGCCATGCGCCGGCGGACGATCTCGGCGGTCTTGTCGTCGCGGGTGTGGCCGATGAAGCGGGCGGCGACGTCGAGATATTGCTGGGCGAACAGGGGGTCGCCGTCCTCGCCGGTGCGGGCCGTGTAGAGAACGTCCTCGATATATTGGTCCAGCCGGCCGTTGAGCTTCTCGAGAACCTTGGCCCGCGACGCGCCATAGCCGCTCTTGGCGGCGCAGGGTCGCAAGTGTTCGATGAACACCAGGATCGCCGTCGCGCGGCGCACCCGCCTGGGGTCCGGAGCCTCGACCAGCTTGGGGACGCCCTTGCCGCCCTTCTTGCCCAGGATCGAGATCGGCCGGGTCGGCAGGGCTTCGCCCAGCTCCTTGTCGGCGGCGTTCATGCGCAATTCGACCGCCTGGGCG
>JAHINZ010000090.1 GCA_018895795.1 Alphaproteobacteria bacterium | reverse complement strand
GCGCGGAGGATTGGCGCGATCGATTATTTTACAAGCCGTTGATTTCGTTGAGTTCAGCTCCGGCAAGTACGGGGATAGACTGCGCTCTATCCCCACACTTGCCCCCTACGGGCTGCTTCGCAGCCGTCTTCCCCCGGAGGGGGAAGATGAAGGGCGCGCTGATCTCATCTTCCCCCTGACAAGGGGGAGGACGACCGCGATAGCGGTCAGGAGGGGGCCCGCAGCGTCGGCCGAGGAACACCGCCCCTTCGCGCCGAAGGGAGCCATCCTTAAATCTCACGGCGAGACGATCGCCGGTCTGTCCAGGTTGGTCCGCTGCAGCCTCCAAGAGATCTAAGGCTTGGCGCGACGCGGGGCGCCCGCTTTCCGGCCTTAAGGCAAAGACCGCTTCCGACCCCTTGCAGACGTTCGGAGGCTATCAAGTCTGGCGGCTGAATTTACGCGGGTAGAAGCCGCGACCTATCGAGCAGTATTGATAGCCATTCTCGGGTTCTCTTTCCCAATAACCGGGGATTGGCTCAAGCGGGTGCGGACAAAAATGTCGCGCTCCCCAAGGCTCGTACGCTTCATCTCGCCTCGCGGAATGAAAGCCTGATACGTCGAGGCGCGATTTTAACCGGCAGTACCGCGCATACGGTCGCCTTTTACGAAGTTCAATCGGAGAGTATGCGAGGTTTGACACCGCAAAACGCTACTACCAGATCGCGCGAGTTTCTAGGGTTGCAGCGTCCGACTTCCACCCTGAACTGACATTCGAAATGTCCGCTCTCCGCGCCGACGCCCGCATTTTCCAGGACCGGCAACCCCCCACCCAAACCCGGCCTCACTCTCGGCGTCTGACCCCCGACACCCGCATCATCCCCCCATAAACCACCCCCGCGATCACCAGCCCCACGAACCAGGCATAGGCGTACAGTCCCGTCCAGAACGTCCCTACCCCGCCGAACAGGTGCGGCGCGGCCGAGGCCAGGAAGCCCGGCAGGTTGGGCGCGACGCCGACGATCAGGGCGATCAGCGCCGCCGGGTTCCAGCCGCCGCGATAGGCGTAGGCCCCGTCCCGCTCATACAGGTCCCCGACGACCAGCTGGGTCTTGCGCAGCAACCAATAGTCGACGATCAGGATGCCGGCGATCGGGCCCAGCAGCGCGCCGTAGCCGACCAGCCAGACGAAGATATAGCCTTCAGTGGTCTCCAGCAGCTTCCAGGGCATGATCAGCACGCCGATGCCGGCCGTGATCCAGCCGCCCGTGCGATACGAGATCGCCTTGGGCCACAGGGCCGAGAAGTCATAGGCCGGCCCGACCAGATTGGCGGCGATGTTGCACGACACCGTGTCGATACTGATGATCAGCAGGCCGATGACCACCGCGACGCCGCCGATGTCGCCGGCCAGTTGCACCGGATCCCACACCGCCTTGCCGAAGATGATCACCGTCGCCGAGGTGGTGATCACACTGACCAGGGCCAGCAGGCCCATCGGCACGGGCAGGCCCAGGGCCTGACCCAGGATCTGATCGGTCTGCTGTTTGGCGAACCGGGTGAAGTCGGGAATATTCAGGGCCAGGGTCGCCCAGAAGCCGACCATGGCGGTCAGGGCGGGAACGAAGACGCTCCAGAACTGGCCGGCCTTGGGGCCGCCGTCGACGAAGGCCGAGGGCTGGTGGAAGATCGGTCCCAGGCCGCCGGCCTTGTCCATCGCCCACCAGACCATCAGGGCGCAGATCAGCAGCTTGATCGGCGCGGTCCAGGTCTCCAGCCGGCGCACGGCGTTCAGGCCCTTGGTGACGAACAGCAGTTGGATGCCCCAGAAGGCCAGGAACGACAGCAGCTGGCCCAGCCCGATGCCCAGCAGCGGCAGGGGCGCGCCGTCCAGCTTGCGGCCCAGCATCACGCCCAGCAGGGTCAGCAACGCCCCGCCGCCGATCCAGGTCTGGATGCCGTACCAGCCGCAGGCCACCACGGCTCGGGCCACGGCCGGGACCCTGGCCCCGATCACCCCGAAGGAAGCGCGCGCCAGCACGGCATAGGGCACGCCATGCTTGGCGCCGGCATGGCCGATCAACAACATCGGAACCAGGACGATCAGATTGCCCAGCAGCACGGTCGACACCGCCTGCCCGGCCGACATGCCCTGCTCGATCAGGCCCGCGGCCAGCATGTAGGCGGGCACGCAGACGACCATGCCCAGCCACAGCGCCGCGAAATGCCACCACCGCCAGGTGCGCTGCGCCTCGCCCGTCGGGGCCAGGTCTTCATTCCAGAGATCGCGGTCGGGCGGGGTCATGCGTCGGCGTCCGGCGGGCGCAGGGCTGCGGGCCGCGTCAGCCCCCGCCTCGAACGCGACGGGTCAGCTTAGGAGGGGTTTGCCCTGCCTGGCAATTGGGGGGGGCAGATGGATCCAGCTCAGCAGCGCCCCCTCCGTCACGTCGCTTCGCGCCGCGCCACCTCCCCCGCACGCTTCGCTACGGGGGAGGAGAGGAATAACTTCACCCTCCTGCCCCGCTTGCGGGGGAGGTGGCGCGGCGCGGATACGCGACGTGACGGCGGGGGCGTCGGGCTAGCTCAGGCCCGCATAGGCCAGGGTCGCCATGCCCAAGCCGAGGACGAGGAACAGGCCCACCAGGGTCAAGCGTCCCCAGTCGAGACAGGGTCCGCCGTGTCGCAGGACGGGCGGCTCAGGCTTGGTGATGTCGCAGGTACCGAAAAACGCCGACTGGGTTTCCCCGGCCGCATAGGACTTCCTGGCCATGACGGCCTCCTAACGATGCTCGCGCCTCTGGCGGGCGCGTGGCG
>JAHINZ010000089.1 GCA_018895795.1 Alphaproteobacteria bacterium | reverse complement strand
GTGGGCACCCAGACCGTTGCCGCGCCGGTGGTGACCACGCTGCTCTACATGCTGGTCTTCGTGGTCGCGGTCGGTCCCGCGCGGCAGGCCGTGGACGGGGTCAGTTTCGGCCATTTCGTCGCCCCCGGCCTGATCATGATGGCCATCCTCAACAACGCCTTCGCCAATTCATCGTCGTCGCTGATCCAGGCCAAGATGATGGGTCTGACCCCGGACTTTCTGACTCCGCCGCTGTCGCCTCTGGAGCAGGTGCTGGCCTTCGCCCTGGGCGCGGCGACGCGCGGCGTGGTGGTCGGCGCGGTCACCGCCCTCGTGATCAGCGTGCTGCCGGGCGCGGGGTTGAGCGTCGCCCACCTGTGGTCGGTGCTGTATTTCGGCGTCGGCGCGTCGCTGATCCTGGGCTTCGCGGGCATACTGGCGGGCCTGTGGGCCGAGAAGTTTGATCAACTGGCGGCGGTCACCAACTTCCTGATCATGCCGATGACCTTCCTGTCGGGCACCTTCTATCTGGTCGACAAGCTGCCCGAGCCGTTCCGGTCGGCCAGCCACTACAATCCGTTCTTCTATCTGATCGACGGCTTTCGCTACGGTTTCATCGGTCACGCCGACAGCTCGATCCTGGTCGGCGCACTGACCACGGCGGGCCTGACCCTCGGGCTTTTCCTGTGGTGCTGGCATCTGTTCCGCACCGGCTATCGCCTGAAAACCTGATGCGGCGATCGTCGCGACCCAAGCCGGCAATTTCACGGTAGTTTCATTGACAGGGCGCCGTTCCAAGGCGACAACCTGCGGCCTTCCGGTCCCCGTGCGAACAGCGCGGGGGCTTATTTCCTTTTTGGGAGGCTGTCTTGAGCAATCCGACGTCGTCGACCCCCTCGCAACACCACATCATGGGCGTCTACAACCGCGCCCCGCTGGCGTTCGATCATGGCCGAGGCGCGCGCCTGTTCTCGACGGACGGCGATGAGTATCTGGACTGCGTGGCCGGCATCGCCACCGACGGCCTGGGCCACGCCCACCCCGTCCTGGTCGAGGCGCTGAAGACCCAGGCCGAAAAGCTCTGGCACGTCTCCAACATCTATCGGATCCCCGAACAGGAAGAGCTGGCCGACAAGCTGTGCGCCCACAGCTTCGCCGACGTGGTGTTCTTCACCAATTCGGGCACCGAGGCGATCGAGTGCGCCCTGAAGACGGCCCGCAAGTATCACACCGCCAACGGCCAGCCGGAACGCACCGAGATCTTCGGCTTCGACGGCTCGTTCCACGGCCGCTCCTACGCCGCCGTCAACGCCTCGGGCAATCCCAGCTATGTCGAGGGCTTCGGCCCCCGCCTGCCGGGCTACAGCCAGCTGAAGTTCGGCGATCACGACGCCCTGAAGGCCGCCATCGCCCTGCCGACCACGGCGGCGATCATCGTCGAGCCCGTGCAGGGCGAGGGCGGCGCCCGCTCGATCCCCGAGCACTGCCTGGTCAGCCTGCGCGCGCTGTGCGACGAGCACGGCGTCCTGCTGATCTATGACGAAGTGCAGTGCGGCATGGGCCGGACCGGCAAGCTGTTCGCCTATGAATGGGCCCCGGGGGGCGAGCCGCACATCATGGCCGTGGCCAAGGCCCTGGGCGGCGGCTTCCCGGTCGGCGCGTGCCTGGCCACCACCGAGGCGGCCAAGGGCATGACCGTGGGCGTCCACGGCTCGACCTTCGGCGGCAACCCGCTGGCCATGGCCGTGGGCAAGGCGGCGTTCGACACGATCAACACCGACGAGATCCTCGACAACGTCAAGCAGGTGGCCGGCTACTTCGTCCAGCAGTTGAACGGCCTGAAGGATCGCTTCCCGGACGTGATCGTCGACATTCGCGGCAAGGGCTTCCTGATCGGCATCAAGCTGATCCCCAACAACCGCGAGTTCATGGTCCTGGCGCGCGACGAGAAGCTGCTGGTGGCGGGGGGCGGCGACAATTGCGTGCGCCTGCTGCCGCCGCTGAACCTGACCATCGAAGAGGCCAGCGAGGCGATCTCCAAGCTGGAAAAGGCCTGCGAGGCCGCGCGCTCGAAGATGGCTGCCGCTTAAAACCCACTCCTATCCGCTCTTCCCGGCGAAAGCCGGGACCCAGATCAAGCCCGCTGCTTTCCCGGATGTATCTGGGCCCCGGCTTTCGCCGGGGAGCGCGGGGAGGGAATGGCAATGACCCAACCTCGGCACTTCATCGATCTCTGGAAGCTGGACGGCGCCACGCTGCGCCTGATGCTGGAGGACGCCAAGGCCCGCAAGACCGCCCGCAAGGGCTGGGGCCAGGGCAAGGTCGACTTCGACGCCCCGGCCGACGGCCGCGTGCTGGCGATGATCTTCCAGAAGAACTCGACCCGCACCCGCTTCTCGTTCGACGCGGCGATCCGTCAGCTGGGCGGTTCGGGGATCATCTCGACGTCCAACGACATGCAACTGGGCCGCGGCGAGACCATCGAGGACACCGCCAAGGTGCTGTCGCGCATGGTCGACGCGGTGATGATCCGCGCCAACAGCCACGCCGATGTCGAGCGTTTCGCCCAGGTCTCGACCGTGCCGGTGATCAACGGTCTGACCGACAAGAGCCACCCCTGCCAGATCATGGCCGACCTGCTGACGATCGAAGAGCATCGCGGCGACATCGGCGGCAAGACCATCGCCTGGGTCGGCGACGGCAACAATGTCTGTTCCAGCTTCATCCACGCGGCGCCGCTGCTGGGGTTCAAGCTGAAGATCGCCTGTCCGGCGGTGTATCACCCCGACCTGGTCGATCTGGCCCGCGCCGCCGATCTGCAAGGTCAGGTGACGATGACCGACGATCCCCGCGAGGCCGTGCGCGGCGCCGATGTGGTGGTGGCCGACACCTGGGTGTCGATGGGTGACACCGACCATGACCAACGTCTGGCGGCGCTGGAGCCCTACCAGGTCGACGAGGCGCTGATGGAGCTGTCCAAGTCCGACGGCGTCTTCCTGCACTGCCTGCCGGCCCACCGCGGCGAGGAGGTCACCGACGCCGTGCTGGACGGCCCGCGCTCCCTGGCCTGGGACGAGGCCGAGAACCGCATCCACGCCCAGAAGTCGGTCCTGGCCTGGTGCCTCGGCGCGATCGGCTAGGCGCGCGATGTCCAAGATCGCGTTCAACAAGACCAAGCGCGACGCGCTGTTGTCCAAGCTGACCCGCTATCTGGATCGCGAGCTCGACTGCGAGGCCAGCCCGCTGCAGGCCGGCTTCCTGCTGGACTTCATCTCCGAGGAGATGGGCCCTTACTACTATAATCAGGGCGTCGCCGACGCCCAGACCCTGTTCCGCGCCAAGCTCGAGGACGCGGTCTATGAGATCGAGAAGCCCTTCAAGGACTGAGCGCCCGGTGGGACGCCGGCCGTAGCCGGCCAGCGTCCCTGATCCGAGCTAGGCTCAGCCCATGCGGTGCAGGGCGCACAGCTTGTTGCCGTCCGGGTCGCGCAGATAGGCCAGATAGAGCTTGCCCATGCCGCCTTCGCGCACGCCCGGAGGCTCCTCGCAGGTCATGCCGCCCTGGGCCAGGCCGGCCGCGTGCCAGGCGTCGGCCTGCTCCGGCGACTTGCAGGCGAAGCCGATCGTGCCGCCATTGGCGAAGGTGGCCGGCTCGCCATTGATCGGCTTGGATACCGAGAACACGCCGGTCGGGGTCATATAGAAAATGCGCTCGCCGTTGATCATGGCCGGGGGCACACCGAGCGTGGCGAGCAGGGCGTCATAGAATCCCTTGGCGCGATCCAGGTCGCTCGTGCCGATCATGATATGGGAAAACATTCTGGAATTTCCTCAGCTTGCGAGGGGGCGAGCAGAAGTGATTCCCGCGTTCGCCCCGGTGTCGTCAAGGCTAGCACCGGCGGGCGCGCCGGACGACCGGTCGTGGCGCGCGATCTGATCGTGCGCGGGTCCCCCTCGTATTTTTCGCTGAACCGCCTATCTAACCGCCCCATGACCGACACCACCGCCATTCCCGCCCTCGACGATGTCGTTTCCGCCTTCCAGATCGAGGGCCTGCCCGTGCGCGGCCGCGTTGTGCGCCTGGGCGCCGCGGTCGACGAGGTGCTGACCCGCCACGACTATCCCGAGCCCGTCGCCAACCTGCTGGGCGAGGCCTGCGCCCTGGCCGCCCTGGTCGGGTCCAGCCTGAAGTTCGAGGGGCGACTGATCATCCAGGCCCAGGGCGACGGCCCGGTGCGCTATGTCGTGGTCGACTACGACACCAGCGGCGGCCTGCGCGGCTACTGCCGGTTCGACGCCGACGAAGTGGCCCAGGTCTCGGACGGGTTCGTGCGCCCCGGGGCCAAGACCCTGCTGGGCGGCGGCGTGTTCATCATGACCCTGGATCAGGGCGCGGACATGGATCGCTATCAGGGCGTCACGCCGATCGAGGGCGAGACCCTGGCCCTGTGCGCCGAGCAGTATTTCGCCCAGTCCGAGCAGACCCCGACCCGCGTGCGTCTGGCCGTCGGTCAGGCCGACACCGGCGAAGGTCCCAAATG
>JAHINZ010000088.1 GCA_018895795.1 Alphaproteobacteria bacterium | reverse complement strand
TCGCTGAACGTTCAGCCAGAACTCCGGACTGTTGCCAAACACCCGGGCCAGAATGAGGGCGGTGGAGGCGGTGACGGTTCGGCGATTATTGCATAGCTCGTTGACGTGCTTGCGCTGCACGCCCATCGCGTCGGCCAGGGCGACCTGGGTCAGGCCCATCGGCGTCATGAACTCCTCCGTGAGGATCTCGCCGACCGAGACCGGCTTGCGTGTGGTCGTCAACATGGCTCACCTTCACCTGTCGATATGGTCGTCAAGATAGAGATCCGAGGCCTCGCCCCGAGCGCCGTCCCACCGAAACACCAGTCGCCACTTCTGGTTCACCCGGATGGAATACAGGCCCTCGAGGCGTCCGCGCAGCTTTTCGAAATGATTGCTGGGCGGCGCGCGCAGATCCTGATCGCTGGTCGCGTCATCAATCATCTGCAGCTTGCGGAACACCCGCCCCTCCAGATCAGGAGGAATGGTGCGTGACCTTGCGTCCTCCACGAAGAAGGCGCGCAGGGCTTCATCCCGGAAGCTGACAATCATGTCGCGATCCCAACTTGACCCTATGTACCACTCAGTGGGACAATCGGCAAGATTTTCGAAGAGCGGCGCGGCGCTTCGGTTTCGGCTAGTCTGCGGCCCATGCTCTGGCGCCGCCGTCTCGAACCCTTCACCCGTCCCCTGGTCTATGCCTGGTTCCGCTGGCGTCGGGGTCTGACCCTGGGGGTGCGCGGCCTGGTCACCGACGATCAGGGCCGGGTGCTGCTGGTCGAGCACACCTATGTGCCCGGCTGGTACATGCCCGGCGGCGGGGTCGAGCGCGGCGAGACGGCGCAGACGGCGGTGATCCGCGAACTGCAGGAGGAGGCCGGCGTGCGGGTGATCGGCCGGCCGCGCCTGCTGTCGGTGCACGACAACAACGCCCACCACCCGCGCGACCACGTGCTGGTCTATCGCATCGACGCCTGGGCGCCCTGCGCCGCCGGCGCCCAGGGCGAGATCCACGCGGTCGGCTGGTTCGCGCCCGACGCCCTGCCGCAGGGCGCCACCCCGGCCACCCGGCGACGGATCGCCGAGGCTTTGGAGGGAATTGAGAGCGACGTGATGTGGTGAGGGCTTCCCACATGATCAGCGATCATTAAAATGGTTGTTTGAAGACGGCCCGCCGCACCCCAAATTAGAGCGGACCTCACATCCCTAAAGGGCAGGAGCACGGCATGCGCGACTATACCAAGTTCTATATCGACGGGGCCTGGGTTGATCCGGTCGCGCCCAAGACGTTGGACGTGATCAATCCGGCCACTGAAGAGGTCTGCGGCAAGATCTCGATGGGCGGCGTCGCCGACGTCGACAAGGCCGTGATGGCCGCCCGCAAGGCCTTCGCCACCTTCAGCCTGACCAGCCGCGAAGAGCGCGTCGACCTGCTGGAGCGCATCGTCGCCGAATACATGAAGCGCTTCGAGGACATGGCCAAGGCCATCACCGAAGAGATGGGCGCCCCCGCCTGGCTGGCCCAGCGCGCCCAGGCCGCCATGGGCATCGGCCACGTCCAGACCGCCATCGCGGTGCTGAAGGACTACAAGTTCGAGGACGATCGCGGCACCACCCGCATCGTCAAGGAGCCGATCGGCGTCTGCGCGTTCATCACGCCGTGGAACTGGCCGGTCAACCAGATCGCCTGCAAGGTGGCCCCGGCCCTGGCCACCGGCTGCACCATGGTGCTCAAGCCCTCGGAAATCGCGCCCTTCAGCGGCTATATCTGGACCGAAGTCCTGGCCGCCGCCGGCGTGCCGCACGGCGTGTTCAACCTGGTCAATGGCGACGGCCCCACGGTCGGCGCCGCCCTGTCCAGCCATCCTGAAGTCGACATGGTGTCGTTCACCGGCTCGACCCGCGCCGGCATCGAGGTGGCCAAGAACGCCGCCCCGACCGTCAAGCGCGTGCACCAGGAGCTGGGCGGCAAGAGCCCCAACATCATCCTCGAAGACGCCGACTTCGAACGCGCCGTCACCGGCGGCATCGGTTCGGTGATGATGAATTCGGGCCAGTCGTGCAACGCCCCCACCCGCATGCTGGTGCCCGGCCAGAAGATGGACGAAGTGATCGCCATCGCCAAGGTCGCGGCCGAGGCCCACACGGTGGGCGACCCCAACGGCAATTCCAAGATGGGTCCGGTCGTCTCGGACGTGCAGTGGAACAAGATCCAGGGCCTGATCCAGAAGGGCATCGACGAGGGCGCCACCCTGGTCACCGGCGGCACCGGCCGGCCCGAGGGCCTGGACAAGGGCTATTACGTCAAGCCCACCGTGTTCGCCAATGTCACCAATGACATGACCATCGCCAAGGAAGAGATCTTCGGCCCGGTGGTCTCGATCATCGGCTACGACACCGTCGACGAGGCCATCAAGGTCGGCAACGACACCGAATACGGCCTGGCGGCCTATGTCTCGGGCGGCGATCTGGACGCGGCCCGCAAGGTGGCCTCGCGGCTGCGCGCCGGCCAGGTCAATATCAACGGCGCCGGCCCCGACATGATGGCCCCGTTCGGCGGCTACAAGATGAGCGGCAACGGCCGAGAGTGGGGGGATCACGCGTTCGGCGAGTTCCTCGAGACCAAGGCGATCCTGGGCTATTCGCCGAAGGTGGCGGCGGAGTAGGTTTGCTCTGAGCTAGACGGATTGAGAGGGGCGGGGCTGAAAGGCTCCGCCCTTTTTCGTTGTCCTCGAAAGCCAAGGCAAGTTCGCCACCTTGTCGTCTTGCCGCAAGTTTTTCTTCAAGAACAATAATTTGGTCAGGTTGACTTTCCCTGACCGGTCACCAACCTGCGATTGCTATCTTTCTCGCTAGCCGGGCCGCCTGCATGCCTCTCAATCAAATAGGCTATTATCAACCGGGTTCGGCAGATGATGTGAAATACGTTTGCCCGCATTGTCATAGAATTCAGGTGATAAAATACCACGTGCAGCATGCGGGTGCGGTAATATTGCATGTTAAGCAATGCCTTAGTTGCAGGGATGTTGAATTAAAAGTAGGTTTTGTTCAAGTTGGCATGCCGCATGGAATTTCATCACCCATGTTGACGTTGTATCCTTCATCGCAAGCTCGATCTTCAGTTAAGTATCTTTTTGCGCCTCCAGAAGTCGTCGGCGCATATGGAGAAGCGTGTAAGCTTTACGGGCTTCATGTAGGGGCGGCAGGGGCATACGCTCGTCGCGCACTTGAGCTTATTTTGGATAATCTTGGCTATGCAAAGCCGACTTTGGCGGCTAGTATTGATTTAGCAAATAAAGAAACTGACATTGATAAGCGTTTGCCGAAAAGACTTCTTGCTAAACTTGATTATGTCAAAGAAATTGGCAATTTTGCGTTGCATATTAGACGCGGCGAAGATCTAACAATAGTTGAAATTGGCACAGATGAAGTCGAAGCTTGTCTCGAAATCATCGAAGAGCTGGTGGTATTTTCTTTTGAAGAGCCTGGTCGAGACAGAGCGCGAACTGAAGCGCTCAATAGCAAGCTGAAGGCAGCAGGCAAGCGGGAGATCGCCTTGCCCGTCGAGCAGACGTCGCCACTTGAAGGCCCTCATTCGGAAAAGTAATTTCGACTTCAATTCCGGACGCCCCCGCGTCGCGCCAAACCCTTCATCTCATGGAGGCCAAGCGTGCCGGTCTGGACAGGTCAGTCCACCGACCCCGGTCTGCGACCGACAGCTTCGCGGCGACACGAAGCGTCGGCCTTGAGTGACCTGTCCAGACCGGCGATCGTCTCGCCGTGAGATGAAGGGTTGGCTCCCTTCGGCGCGAAGGGGCGGCAAGCCGCGACCTCCCAATAACAACCGTCATTCCGAGCCTTCGGCCCGGGAGCCCTCTATCCGCCGCAGGTGCGGAGGGGTGGCGCGCTAGCGCGCCAATGCGTCTCACGGGTCAGCTGAACCAGGGGTTCCCGCCACAGGGGCGGGAACGACGGGAGGTTGGGGGCGGGGGCCAGGGAAGGGCGCTGAGACCGGCGATCGTCTCGCCGTGAGAGGAAGGCTTGGCTCCCTTCGGCGCGAAGGGGCGGCAAGCCGCGACCTCCACAAACGCCCGTCATCCCGGGGCTTGTCCCCGGGACCCATCGTTCCGCCGCAGGTGCGGCGCGGGGTGGAACTTTCACGTGGAAGCTGACCCATGGGTCCCGGGGGCAAGCCCCGGGATGACGGGGTCTGGGGACAGGGTGTGGTGTGACTTGTCCAGACCGGCGACCGCTTTCGCGGCGCTTGGCCAAGCCGCAACGCGGGAGGATCCGGCGGAAGAGGCGCCGGAAAAACCGAACAGACGGCCGCGCCGGCTTCGACCGCCGCGAAGGCCCGATCAGATCAGATTATATTCGGGCTTGCCGTAGACGCCGATCAGGTCGACGCCGAGCACGTCGCTCGTCGCCAGGGCGGTGAAGAAGCCCTCGGCCGACAGCGCGTAGAGGCCGACATGGGCTTTCTCGGCTTCCGCCAGCAACCAGCCGACCATGGCGGCTTTCGTGCCCAGGCCGTCCAGGCCGTCGGCGCCGTAGGCGCTGAAATAGTCGCCGCGGGTCAGGGTCGCGCCATTGAGGGTGAAGGTGGCGTCCAGCAGGGCGTGCACCTTGGCGTCGGTGGGCGTGGCTCCGAAGATCACCCCATAGGCCAGCTTGGTGGCGTCGAACAGCGTCGCGGAGCCATATTTGGCGGCGAACGACGCCGAACCCTCGCCGACCTTGCCCAGATTGACCGCGAAATTGATGTAGCGGTTCTCGAAGGCGAAGCTTTGATAATAGCCGCCGTTGAGGTTGTTGGCGTTGGGGCCGTCCGGGGCGATCAGATAGTCCATGCCGGCGGCGGTCGGGGTTTTACCGGTGAAGAACTGGTAGGTCAGCACCGCGACGGCGCTGGTGTCGGCGGCCGTCTTGATGACTTGGGTGATCGCTTCGCCGCTCTGGCCCCCCGCCGCCAGGCCGGCGCTCAGCTTGATCGTCAGCGCGTCGGCGCCCGCCGTGAAGGCCGTCAGCCGCAAGATATTGTTCATCGCCGTCGCGACGCGACTGTCGACCATGGCGACCGAGCGGTCGCTGAAGAGCAGGGTCTCGATGTTCACCAGGCTGTCCTGGCCGTCGACATTGCCGCTGTCGCGGATGGTCCAGCCGCCGGCCGCGGCCGCGGTCAGCGTGTAGTGGCTGAACGATCCGGAATAGCGCGCGGTGTCGAGGCCGGGTCCCCCATCCAGCGAGTCCGCGCCGGGCCCGCCGTCCAGCACATTGGCCAGGCCGTTGCCGATCAGGATGTCCGCGCCCGCCCCGCCCCGCGCATTCTCGATATCGGCCCCGATCGCGATGGTCACGTTGCCGACCAGGCCGCCGACGCTCGAAAAAAACCCCTGCCGCAGGTCGATCGTCTGGTTGTTGGCGTAGCCGGAAAAGTCCAGCGTATCGACGCCGCCGGCGTCCCAGACCGCGAAGACCAGTTTGCGGGCGGCCGAGGTCGTCTCGAACCACTCTCGCCCGGCATTGGAATTGAAGCCGTACACGGTGTCGCCGAGGCGGGTGGTCATGTTGGCGCCATAGGCCAGCTGAGCGGCGGCGATATCATCCAGCAACGGCGCCGAGGCGTAGGCGCCGTTAAACTGGCCGCCGGTGTTCGCTTCGCTGAAATAGCTCATCACCGTGTATTGACGACTGTCTTCGTAGTAGCCGGCGTTCGCCGCATAGGTCGCCGCGACGCTGTCGGTGGCGTTATAGTCCGACGGGTGGGCCAGTCCGATGGCGTGGCCGATCTCGTGGACCAGGGTAAGGCCGCCATAGTTCGACCCGGACGGGGCGCGGTTATAGGACTGCGCGGCGTTGACCCAGATATCGCCCGCCCTGGAACTGGCGGCGGTGTTGCCGGGATAGAAGGCGAACGCCGCCGCGGCGGTGGAGGTCGTGTCGCTATAGTTCGAGAACAGGATGGCCGCCGAATTGCTGTAGGCGGCTTCGTCGCTTGAGCCCTGGCCGACGCGGGTGAAGATGATGTTGGCGACATCGGACCAGGCGGCCAGCGCCTTTTCAGCCTGGAGGATCTGGGCGGTGTTGAAGCGCGTGAAGTCGGTGGTGTCGGGGGGCATGGCCGAGGGCGCGGTTGACCGGAAGCCGTAGGTCACCGTGAAGCCGACGCCGAGCGCGCTGGACCAGCCGGGCTCGTCGCGCAGCAGTTGATAGGCCGCGCCGCTGACGGTCAGGCTCTGCTTGCCGGAGACCACGCCGACCCGCGCGTCGGCGTTCACGAACGCATTTGATCCGTCGCCGGCGTCGGACGCCGGCGGAAAGGGGTCAAGGTTCATCTGTCGGATCCCTACGCGTTACAGGCGTATAGAAATCGATAGGCCATGAAGGGCAAGAGTATGACCTTGCGGCCATTTCGCACAGTCGTCCGCTCTTTTTCAGAATGCTCGCTTACATTCCAGGGGAAGGGTTAGAGATAACCCTGAAAATCATGATGTTTCGAGCATTCTGGTCAGGATTTTGTTGTCAAGATTGACGGCGGACAATTTGGCGCCAAGCGCTGTAACACGCGACGTTGCGGCTTGAGGCTGAAACCGAGACGATTGTCTTCGACGCCATCACCTTGCGGCAAGGGTTCCCGCGTCGAGGTGGCCGGCGCCGTGACGAGGGGCGCGCCCTAGCCCAGCCCCGGCGCCGAATAGCGCGCGCCCGGTTTCAGCGCGCCGGTGGCCAGGAAGAACGCCACCCCGCCCAGCAGGATGACGCTGGTGGCGACGCTGGCTTCCGGGCCGAAGGCCCCGCCGGTCAGCCACCAGGGCGCGCCCTGCACCGGGGCCAGGTCGACGACCAGGCTGTTGACGGCCACGTGCTCGCCGCTGACGTCCAGGCCAAAGCCGACGCCCAGCAGGGTGTTCCAGGCGCTGTGCCAGGCGCAGACGCCCCATAGCGAACCCTCCTTGATCGCGTACAGGCTGATCATCACCGCGAACAGCAGCAGATTGACCATGGCCAGGGCCAGTTCGATCGACGGCTTGATATTGCCGGCGTGCAGGGCGGCGAAGATCACGGCGTTGATGGCGATGGCCAGGACCAGGCCGTGGCGCGAGGCGACCAGCTGCATCAGCCAGCCGCGAAACAGGATCTCCTCGGTGGCGCCCTGGATCATGAAGCCGAGGAACAGGGCCAGGATGGGCAGGAACAAGACCGGACTGGGGGCGCTCCAGACGCCGGCGCCCTCGATGCGATAGGCGCCCAGGGCCCAGGCCAGGCCGATCGAGGCGACCAGGAAGCCGGCCCCGATCAGCAGGCCGCGGCCATAGCGGACCAGGGCGTCGCCGTTCAGGCCCAGGGCGACGGGGGCGCGCCGCTCGAACAGGCCGACCCAGGCGAAGACCAGCAGGGCCGTGACGCCAAAGCCCAGCAGCTGCACCGTCATCGGGGCCCACTGGGTGCTCAGATCGGCCGAGTGAAAGCCCATCGGCTTGAGCAGACCAAAGATGGTCAGCACCTGCCCAGCGATCAGGAACGCCACCATCAGCACGATGGCGGCGGCGGTCCAGGTGCGGCGATGCCGTGTCGTGCGCGGCGCGTAGAGTTCGATTTTGCTCATGGGTGAATACAGGCGCTCCAAACGCCTTACCAATCTGTAATGATGGGTGGAGGTTTCTCGTATTTGAGGCGAATTCGCGGAAATTTGTATTTAAAAATCTGTCACCTTATCCGGTCTCATCTGCACGGATACGGATATCACGGACTTGGGGGGGATTTTACACGCCAGAAACGGGGCTCGGCGACGGTCTGGCTTGGCGGCGCGATCGGGGCGCGGCGGCCCCGCGACAAATGCACTCTCGACGCGAGCCCGAATCACTGTGCGTCATGCTTAACGGGACGTGCGTTTAGTAAGAAGTGAGGCGTTGTGATGTCTAGCGTCGAGCAAAGATCAAATCCTCCGGTGACGTGGTGGCAGAAGCATCCTGTGACCGGTCTTCTGGCCGGGTGGGGTTTAATTTTGGTGGGCCTGGCGGGGTGGACCGTTCTGCACTGAGCGGCGTGACGGCCGGCGAGCGCCGACAGGTCCTGCCCCGGAAGGGTGGGCGTTTCGGTTTCCCCGGCCGACGCTGCGGGCCCCCACCGGACCGCTTCGCGGTCGTCCGCCCCCATAGGGGGCGGAAGAAATCATCTTCCCCCTACGGGGGAGGAGCGCGTCAGCGCGGAGGGGGCCGGTGCTGAAGCGCGGAAAAGGCCTAGGCCGCCGTGCGGCCGCGCAGGCGGGCCAGCCGCCGAAGCCGGCGCCAGAAGCGGGTCTTTTCCGGTTCGGGATAGGGCTGCAGGTTGCGGTAGAATTCCTCGGCGCAGGCGCGCCACGAAAAGCCCTCGGCGAACTTGCGGACCACGGTCTTGTCCAGGTCCAGGCAGGCCAGGCAGGCTTGCTTCAGACCCTCGGTCTGGCCCGGCGCCAGGGCCCCGGCGTGGGAGCCGGGGATGATGTCGATCGGGCCGGGGGCCGAGAAGGCGGCGACCGGCACGCCGGCGGCCATGGCCTCCAGGATCACCAGGCCGAAGGTGTCGGTCAGGGACGGGAAGCAGAACACGTCGGCGCAGCCGAAATAGCGGGCCAGTTCCGCGCCGAACTTGGCGCCCAGGAACTTCACCTCGGGATATTTCTCGGCCAGTTCCTCGCGCTGCGGGCCATCGCCGATCACCACCTTGGTGCCGGGCAGGTCCAGACAGGCGAAGGCCTCAATGTTCTTCTCGACGGCCACGCGGCCGACATTGAGGAAGATCGGCCGAGCCAGGCCCTCGAACACATCCGGCTCACCGGGCGCGCGGGGCTTGAAGATGTCGGTGTCGACGCCGCGCGACCAGGGCGAGAGGTTGCGGAAACCGTGCTTGGCCAGCTCGTCGCGCATGGTCGGCGTGGCCACCATCAGGCGGCCCGACGGCTTGTGGAACCAGCGCATATAGGTGTAGCCGGCGGCCAGCGGCAAAGGCAGGCGGGCCGAGACATATTCCGGGAACTTGGTGTGATAGCTGGTCGTGAACGGCAGCTTCCACTCCAGGCAGATGCGCCGGGCGGCCAGGCCGATCGGGCCCTCGGTGGCGATGTGGATCGCTTCGGGTTCAAAGGATTTGAAGCGGTCCTGAACGGGCTCATAGGCGCCGATCGCCAGCTTGATTTCCGGATAGGTCGGCAGCGGAAAGGTGGGGAACTGGTCGGGGCTGACGACGTCAACCTCGTGGCCCATGGCGCGCAGTTCTTCGACCACCCGGGTGAGGGTGCGAACCACGCCGTTCACTTGAGGTTCCCAGGCGTCTGTGGCGAGAAGGATCCGCATCAGGCGGCGGCAGGCTCCGGCAAGGGCTCTTCACGGACCGCGGAGGCGCTCTTGCGGTCGATCACCGACCACGAGCGCAGCTTGGCCCATTCGAGGATTTCAAGATGGCCGTCGGTATGTTCGACCAGCGCCGTGCAGCTTTCCACCCAGTCGCCGTCATTGACATAGGTGATTCCGTCGATGTCGCGCATTTCGGCCTTGTGGATATGTCCGCAGATCACGCCGTCGACCCCCCGTCGCCGGGCTTCTTCCGCCACCGCAGCCTCGAAATTCTCGATGAAATGCAGAGCATTCTTCACCTTGACCTTCAGATAGGCCGACAAGCTCCAATAGCCGAAACCCATGCGTCGCCGAGCGCGATTGAGCAAGGTGTTCAGCATCAGGATGGTTCTATAGGACCAATCCCCGAGGAAGGCGAGCCACTTGGCGTGCTGCACCACGCCGTCGAATTCGTCGCCATGGACGACCAGGTAGCGCTTGCCGTCGGCCGCCTCGTGGATCACGTCGCGGGCCACCACGACGCCTCCAAAGTGCGTGCCGCAGAAGTCGCGAATGCGGTCGTCATGGTTGCCCGGGATATAGATGACCTCGGTGCCCTTGCGGGCCAGACGCAGGATCTTCTGGATGACGTCATTGTGGGCCTGGGGCCAGTGCCAGCCGCTGCGCAGCTTCCAGCCGTCGATGATGTCGCCGACCAGATACAGGCGCTCGCATTCGATATGACGGATGAAGTCCAGCAGCAGTTCAGCCTGACAGCCGCGCGTGCCTAGATGCAGGTCGCTGATGAAGATGCTGCGATAGTGACGGATATCGGCGTCGGCGCTCATGGCTGCAACCCCCTGCTTTCACCGTCTGATCGATCCGCCCCCGGATTGGTCGCGATCACGGCGAGTGGCCCCCGCGATTAAGCTGATTGCATGTCGCTTTGATGAAACCGCGCCCCCGCGGCTTTGGGGGCCTCTGGGCGACGCGTCGCGAAGGCTTTCCGTTGGGGAAGCCGCAAAAGCGGGCAATCGGCTGGCTGGACGCGCGAGGGGAAGGCGCGGTCGAACCCATCGACCCCCGCCGCTCCGACCGGACCGGCCGGGACCGCGACGACTGTTGCGATGCAGCATGGCTCGCACTAGATCAGGGCCATGGACGCCGCCCGCCTCGCCAAAGACACCCCGAAATCGTTGAAGACGCGGGCGCGGATTCTCGACTGCGCCATGCGGCTGATCGCCGAGATCGGCTATCACGCCGCCGCCAATCCGGCGATCGCCGACGCGGCGGGCCTGACCCGCGGCGCGATGCTCTATCACTTCCCGACCCGCGAGGCCCTGGTCGAGGCCGCTGTCGCCCATGTCCAGGCCGAGCGCTCGGCCCTGTTCCGCGCCGCCGCCGACACCCTGCCGCCGGGGGGCGACGTCACCGAGCACGCCATCGACAGCTATTGGGACCTGTTGCAGAGCGTGCCGTTCCGGGCCTTCGCCGAGCTGGAGGCCGCCGGTCGCACCGATCCGGCCATCCAGGCCCTGCTGGCCCCGGCCCAGGCCGAGTTCGACCGCGCCCAGGCCGGCGACCACTTCCTGAAGATCCTGCACGCCGGGGCCGGGCCACGCTTCCAGGCCAGCCGCGACCTCGCCCGCTTCATGCTGGAAGGCCTGGCCCGCACCACCCTGACCTATGACCAGGACGGCCGTCGCGAACGCCTGCTGGCGGTGATCAAACGCGCCACCCACATGCTCAACCGCAAGGGCGACATCCAGGATCTGTGGCCGGACTAGGGGCGGCTAGATGGCGCGGGTGATCTCGATCGCCTGCCAGGCGGCGTTCGGTCCCTGGCCATCGGCATCGAACGAATAGTGCAGCGCCCGCCACTGGTCCTGGACGGTCCTGTGCCAGCCGACGGCGCTCCAGCCCTCGGGAAAGTTGAGCTTGCCGTCGAAGTCGGGGAAGCCCAGCGTCGAGCCCAGCACCTTGAGGGTCCGCAGCCGCTTTTGCATGGCGGCGGAATCGACCGAATGGAAATAGACCCTGCAGTAAGACGTCCCGCCCAAGTCGCCGACGGCCAGCAGGACCGGCTCAGCGGCGATCTCGCCCTGGCGAACCTCCTCAAGGGAGACCATGCCGTTGCCGCGCACCATGGCCGTAACATCCTCGCCGTTCAGCGCGCGCCAGCCGGTGGCCTGGACCTTGCGCAGCATCTCGGCGTGGCTCGCCGACTTGACGCAGACGTCGCCGAAAGCCTCCAGAGCACCGTAATAATCGGGACCTTCTAGAGCCGGCCTGGCGGTCGCCGCGCCCGCGACCGTGGCGAGGGCGGCAAGGGCCAACAGTATCGGAACGCGGCGGCGCGGGCTCATAACCTGAAGTTGAACGTTTCGACAATGCGCGTCAAGACCCCCTCGGTGGTTCAGGCCTTCAGCGCCTTCGGCAGCACCTGGGCGAAATAGTCCAGCTCGGCCGGCGAGGCGGTGCCCACCCGGATCCAGGTCGGATGCCGCGGGCTGTCGAACACCCGCACCTCCACGCCCATCGAGGCCAGGGTCTTCTGGAAGGCCAGGTTGGGCTTGCCGCTGTCGACGAACACATAGGTGCCGTACGAGGGCAGATAGCTCAGGCCGTTGGCCTGGCAGATCGCGTAGATCTTGGCCCGGCAGCCCTCCAGATAGGTCTTGGCCCCGGCCAGATAGGCGGGGTCGCCATAGCAGACCGCCGCCGCCGCCAGGCCCGGCCGGCCCTTGTGGGTCGGGATCAGGCTTTTCAGCGACTTCACCCGATCCGGGCGAGCGACGATGAAGCCCACCCGCAGACCGGCCATGCCATAGACCTTGGAGAAGGTGCGGGCGACGATCACGTCGTGGCCGGCGCGGACCAGATCCATCATCGAATGGCGCTCGGGATCGGGGCTGATCTCGATATAGGCCTCGTCGACGATCACCGGGCAGGTCTTCGACATCTCGACGCAGAAGGCGCGCAGGGCGTCGGGGTCCAGCAGCAGGCCGGTCGGGTTGTTGGGATTGCAGACATAGATCGCCCCGGCCCCGACGGCCTTGGCCCGCGCGGCCAGGGCGTCCAGGTCGATCTGGCTGTCGGCGGCGACGGGAACCCACTCCAGCCTGGCGCCCTGACGCTGGGCATAGAGCAGGGGCGTGGCGTAGCTGGGCTGGGCCGAAACGATCGGTCCCTGTTTCGCGAAGGCGGTGGGCAGCAGCGACAGGGCTTCCAGCGAGCCGTTGCACAGGCCCACCTGCTCGGGCTGCACCCGGTCGCGCTTGGCGATCAGGGCGACCAGCGGCGGCTCCAGCGCCCAGGCGTAATAAGGCGTCTCGTCCAGCGCCTTGATGGCGGCCTTGCGGGCGGCGGGGCTGGGTCCGTAGGGATTTTCGGTGACGCCCAGATGGGCCCGGATGGTCGGCGGCGGGGTCGGATCGACAGAGGCCTCCGCGAGCGCCAGTCCGGGGGCCAGTCCGGGGGCGAGGGCCGCGCCGCCGATCAACAAGCCTCGCCGTGTCGTATCCATGATCCGCCCTCCGTTACCGCGCCTGCAGTTGAGGCGCGCTCGGTGACAGGATCAAGACGTCTGGATGGGCAGGGCGG
>JAHINZ010000087.1 GCA_018895795.1 Alphaproteobacteria bacterium | reverse complement strand
CCGCCGTCATCTTCTCGCTGATCATCAAATCGATCTCGGTCTGGGCCGCCGCGCCGCCCGCAGCGATCTTCAGGGTGCGCAGGCCGATCACGGTCGACGCCTCCAGGCCCATGGCCCAGGCGTCCCAGACGATGCCCGTCCAAGGATCTCTGCGTCGCGTCATCGTCATCTCCTCGGGTTCGCCACCCCAACGCGCGGCGAGGGCTTTGGGTCCTAGGCGGGAGTCCAGTGCGTGGTGATCGCCGCGACGTCCGGCCGAACCCGTTCCTGCGGCGGCTCGGCCGCCGTCCCCAGATACAGAAAGCCCGACACCTGCTCGCCGGCCTCGACGCCGAGGAGCTCCAGCGCGCGGGGGTCGTAGGCATACCAGTCGGTGATCCAGTTCGCGCCCCAGCCCAGGGCGGCGGCGGCCAGCAGCATCTGCAGGCAGACCGCCGAGGCGCTCTGGCGCTGCTCCCATTCGGGGATCTCGCCGGGGATGAAGCGCGAGATCACCGCCACGGCGATCGGCGGGCGGGTCAGTTTGCGCAGGGCGGCCTTGGCCTTGACCGGATTGTCCTGCTGGTCGGCCAGGGCGGTGATCCGTTCGGCGAAGACGTCCTTGGCCGGGCCGCGCAGGATCACGAACCGCCAGGGAGCCAGCTTGCCATGGTCGGGCACGCGGGCGGCGACGCGCAGCAGGTCGGCCAGTTGGGCGTCATCGGGGCCCGGCGCGGTCAGGGCCATGGCCGAGGCCGAGCGGCGGCGCGCCAGAAAGGCCACGACCTCGGACGAGGCCTCGATCGGCAGGGGCTCGCCGAACGCCGGCGCGGGGGGAACGGAACCGGTCAAGACGATCTCCCAAAAGCAATGTACTGGCAAACACCTATGGCCGCGCGCCGGCCGCCACAAGTCGCGAGCCGTCATGACCGACAAACCTGTCTCCAATCGGCCCGCCACGCTTGCGCCCGCCTGGCTCAAGCCGCACGGCAAGCCCTGGGGCGTCAGCAGCCAGACGGTGGTCTACGACAATCCCTGGATCACCCTGACCGAATATCAGGCGATCGCCCCCACCGGCCGACCGGCGCTGTACGGCAAGGTCGGGTTCAAGAACCAGGCGATCGGCGTGGTGCCCCTGCACGAGGACGGTACGGTGACCCTGGTGGGCCAGAACCGGTTCTCGCTGGCCAATTACAGCTGGGAGCTGCCCGAGGGCGGCGCGCCGCTGAATGAGGATCCCCTCGACGGGGCCAAGCGCGAGCTGGCCGAGGAGGTGGGTTTGCGGGCCGCCGACTGGCGTCCGATCCTGCGGATGGAGCTGTCCAATTCGGTGACCGACGAGATCTGCCACGGCTTTCTGGCCATGGATCTTTCGCCCACCCCGACCGCGCCGGACGAGACCGAGGACCTGGCCGTGGCCCGCGTGCCGTTCGCCCAGGCGCTGGACGCGGCTGTGGCCGGACACATGCCGGACTCGTTGACAGTGGCGTTACTGCTTCGGGTGCACCATATGGCGTTCAAGGGAGAGCTTCCGAGCGACCTCGCCCGACTTGTGCTAGGCTAGCGCGATCGGCGAGGGCTTGGCCTTCTTGGAATTTCGCTAGAGCGTTTTTAAAAAGAATGCTCTAGTGCCGTAAGGCAAGGGAGAGCCCGGTGGCCAAGCATCTTGAAGTCGTCACGGACCTGTCGCCGCCCCCCGTCTGGGCGGCGCTGCGCAACCAGGCCGAACATGCCGCCAAGGCCGAACCCGCCCTGGCCTCGCTGCTGAACGCGGTGATCCTCAGTCACGATAATATCGCCGACGCCCTGACCTTTCAGCTGGCGCGCAAACTGGGCGACCAGGAGATGCGGGCGATGACGGCGCGTGAATTCGCCGCCGACGCCTTCGCCTCCGATCCGGCCCTGATCGCCGCCGCCGAGGCCGATCTGCGCGCGGTGTTCGAGCGCGACCCGGCCTGCAAGGGCTATGTCCAGCCCTTCCTGTTCTTCAAGGGTTTCCTGGCCTTGCAGACCCACCGCGTGTCGCATTGGCTGTGGAGCCAGGGCCGCGAGACCCTGGCCTTCTATCTGCAGAGCCGGTCCAGCGAGGTCTTCCAGGTCGACATCAATCCGGCCGCCCGCATCGGCCAGGGCGTGTTCATCGACCATGGCACCGGCATCGTCATCGGCGAGACGGCCGTGGTCGGCGACGACGTCTCGATGCTGCACGGGGTCACCCTGGGCGGCACCGGCGCCGAGCGCGGCGATCGCCACCCCAAGATCGGCCGCGGCGTTCTGCTGGGCGCGGGG
>JAHINZ010000086.1 GCA_018895795.1 Alphaproteobacteria bacterium | reverse complement strand
CTCTACAACGCCCTGACCCTGCGCGAGGTCATCGACGACTGGCCGGTCAGGTCGATCCGGGACATCCGCTCATCTCTGCTGGTCGCCGGCCCGTGGAAGAAGACCCTCGCCCGGGTTCACGGCGTCGACCTTTCGCTGGACGACCTCGAGCACGGCATTCTGCGCAAAGGATGGTCCGATCCGCGCGTCCATTATGCGGTCAACTGCGCCTCGTTCAGTTGCCCCAATCTGCGGCGGCAAGCCTGGCGCGGCGCGGGACTGGGTCCGACGCTGGACGCCGCCGCACGCGCCTATGTCAATCATCCCCGCGGCGTGGTTTTCAAGGGCGCGGCGCTCACCGTATCTTCAATCTACAAATGGTACTCGAGCGATTTCGGCGGCTCCGATCCACGCGTCATCGACCACCTCGCCGGCCATGCGGCAGCGCCCCTCAAGGCCCGCCTTCTCCAGGTCGACCGGATCGCTGGCGACACCTATGACTGGTCGATCAATGCCATGGAAAACCACTGATGAGCCTGATGAGACGCTTTCTTCCCTTGCTGGTTCTCGCCGTCCTGGTGGTGGCCGTGTTCGCCAGCGGCGTGACCCGCTACCTGAATTTCGAGGCGCTGCGGACCCATGAGGCGGCGTTGCGGGCCTTTGTCAGCGAACACCTGATCCTGGCCCTGCTCAGCTTCATGGCCATCTATGCCGTGGCCACGGCGATCAGCCTTCCCGGGGCCCTGATCCTCACCCTCACGGGCGGCTATCTGTTTGGCCCCTGGGTCGGCGGCGGCGCGACCGTGGTCGGCGCCACGGTCGGGGCCGTTCTGGTGTTCTATGCGGTCCGCACCTCGCTGGGCGAGGCGTTGCGCCGGCGCGCCGAGGCCTCAGGCGGCAAGCTCAAGGCTGTCATCGATGGCGTTCAGGCCGGGGCCTTTGGCTATATCCTGACCCTGAGACTGGTGCCTCTGGCCCCCTTCTGGATGGTCAATATCGCCGCCGCCCTGGCCCACGCGCCGCTACGGGCCTATGCCTTGGCCACCTTCCTGGGCATCATGCCCGCCACCTTCATCTACAGCGGCATCGGCGCCGGGATCGGCGATCTGATCGCCCGCGGGGAAACGCCGAACGCCGGTGCGATCTTCGAGCCCCGCATCCTCCTGCCCCTGATCGGGCTCGGCCTGCTGTCGCTGGGCACCACCCTCTATCAACGCCGCCGCGCCAGAACCGGAAAAGCCCTGTGACATCCAGAACCCTCAAGGTCGACATGGTTGTCATCGGGGCGGGCTCGGGCGGCCTGTCCGTGGCTGCTGGGGCCGCTCAACTGGGCCTCAAGGTGGTGCTGTTCGAAAAGGGGGAAATGGGCGGCGACTGCCTCAACTATGGCTGCGTTCCGTCAAAGGCGCTGATCGCAGCCGCCGACGCCGCCCATCAGGCTCGCGCCGCCTCGGGCCTCGGCGTCCGGGTCGGCGAGATATCGATCGACTTCTCCAAGGTCATGGCCCATGTCCACGCCGCCATCGCGGCCATCGCGCCCAATGACAGTCAGGCGCGCTTCGAAGGGCTGGGCGTTCAGGTGGTGCGCGAGGCCGCCCGCTTCCTCAACGATCGCACCGTCGCCAGCAACAGCGTGCGCGTCAGGGCGCGAAAGATCATCGTGGCCACCGGCTCTCATGCCGCCGCGCCGCCGATTCCCGGCCTCGACGCCGTCCCCTACCTGACCAATGAAACCCTGTTTGGCCTGACGACCCTGCCCGAACGCCTGATCGTGCTGGGCGGCGGCCCGATCGGCGTCGAGCTCGGCCAGGCTTTCCGCCGACTGGGCTCAGAGGTGGTGATCATCGAGGCCGACGCCCTTCTGGGACGCGAAGACCCGGCCGCCGCCGCCGTGGTTCTGGCCCAACTCCAGGCAGACGGCGTCGAGGTCATGACCGGCTGCAGGGCCACGCGGATCGCGTCCGGTCCCGTGGTGGAGGTGGAGGCCAATGGCCAGACCCGCACGATCAAGGGCTCGCATCTTCTGGTCGCGGTCGGGCGCAGCCCGGCCCTGAGCGGATTGGACCTCGACAAGGCGGGCGTCGAGACTGACCGCAACGGCATCATCACCGACAAGTCCCTGCGCAGCAGCAACAGGCGCGTCTATGCGGTCGGCGACGCCGCCGGTCGGGGTCAGTTCACGCATCTGGCCGGCGCGCACGCCTCGCTGGTGGTGCGCCGGGCTGTCTTCGCCCTGCCAGTCAATGCCGACGCCCTGCAGACGCCTCGGGTCACCTATTGCGATCCGCAACTGGCCTCGATCGGGCTGGGCGAATCCCAGGCCCGCGTGATCCATGGCGATGACCTGCGCGTCGAGCGCTTTGACTTTGCTGAAAATGACCGGGCCATCGCCGAGGGCGACACGCGTGGCTTCGGCAAGCTGATCACGACGAAAAAGGGCAAGATCCTCGGCGTCACCCTCGTGGGCCGTCAGGCCGGCGACCATATCCATCTGTGGTCCCTGGTGATGTCGGCGGGGCTCAAGCTCAGTCAGATCACCAGCATGATCGCGCCCTATCCCACCCGGGGCGAGATCGGCAAGCGTCTGGCCGGCCAATGGTACACCCCCGCCCTGTTCTCTGACCGTACACGCAGGCTGGTGGCGATCCTGAAGCATTTCGCCTGATGGAGGGCGGCGACCGCGCGGCGGTGGCTAGGGTCTTGAAGCCGGCGGCGCCCGCATGCGCCGGATAAAGCCGAGATCGAGATAACGCTTCAACCACAGCGCGGTCCGGCCCAGCAGCCAGAACCGGCCGCGCACCGCCAAGCCCCGACCCTCGCCCAGATCCATGATCGACAGCCAGCGGGTCTGCGGGTGGTAGGGCCGGGTGGGTCGGTCATCACCCTGGGCCGCCAGGTTGTTGAGCAGAACCGGCGCAGCACGAACGCCGAAAACGCCCGCCGCCGGCCGCGTGTAGCCCTCGATCACCGCGCAGTCCCCGACGGCGAAGATGGCCGGGTCGCCGATGGCCTGAAGGGTCGGCATGACCCGCAGCCGTCCTTGTCCGTCCAGCGGCAGTCCGAGTTCGCCGATCAGAGTCGGGGCAGAAAGCCCGGCCGCTAGAACCAGGATGTCACAAGGCTGGAGCGCGCCGTCGGCCAGTCGACAGCTGTCGACGGTTCGACCCACCACAAGGCCGGACCGCAACACCGCTCCCCGCTCAGCCAGGGCCGCCGACAGCCGAGACCAGGCGGCGGGCGGAAGACCCACCCCATGGCTGGGCGCGATCACCGTGACCCGGGGCCGCCCGCCACCCCGTTCGACCAGGCCGCAGAGGCTGGCGGCGATTTCCAACGCGCTATGGCCGCCCCCCGCGACCACGATCCGCGGCGCCGGGGCGCCCGCCGCCGCCTGCGCCTCGATCCGGGCGCGCAAGGTCAACAGCCGCGACAGCGGCTTGACCGGCCAGACCCCGGGGCCGCCGACCAGGCCGTGGGGATCAGCGGCCACGCTGCCGATATTCAGCGACAGGCGGTCATAGGTTTCGGTCGCGCCATCGGCCAGGGTCAGGCTACGCGCCGCACGATCAACCGCCACGACGGTCTGGGCCAGATAGCGGACGCCGAACGCCGCCGCCAGGGCCGCCACATCGATCTGGGCCTCATCCAGCGCCAGCGCGCCCGAGAGCACGCCGCTGGCCAGCCCTGAATAGTGAAACAGCTCGGGCGCGATCAGTGTCACCGTCAGCCCCGCGGCCCGTAACTGGGCGGCCTCACGCACGAGGTGCAGATGCGCGTGGCCCGCCCCGACCAGGGTCAGCGACCGCGCCGTCACGCGAGCCGCGCCTTGAGACGGCGGAAGGAGACGCCCTGTCGCAGCGCCCGCCTCAGGTTTTCAGTCCTGCCGAAACCCGCGCCAGATAGGTTTCAATACGTTTGGCGTTGGCGCCCAGATCGCTCAGCCCGACGCGCGAGATGGATCGCACATCGACCCTGGAGCCCTGCCCTCCGGCGCCCGAACGAACCCGCACGACGACATCATCCTTGAATCCGAACCAGAAGGTCCCCGCCGTCGCCTCGATCACGCCGGCCTGGGGGTCCTGGGTCACCACGGTCCAGCCCATGCCCCGGGCCGCCTTGAGCGCCGTAGTGTAGGCTGTCGTCGGCGCCACGGTGAACGCGGCCGTCCGCAGCCCCGGATAGGCCTCATGGCCGACCTGTCCCAGGCTCTTGTCGCCAAAATGGGCGAACCGCGGATCGCGGTAGGGGTCTGCGGCGATCAGGGGCGCCTTCAGGTCCGCCACGGGATTGGCCTCCGCCGCCGTCCGGAGGGACAGCAGGCCCGGGCTCGGCGCCGGCGGATCGGCGATGTCGGTGGCGACGTCGTGTATCGGCGGGATATCGGCCGCCTGGGCCCGCACCCAGACCAGATAGCCCAGGCCGGTCAAAGGGATGAGCAGGGCGACGAGCGCCGCCGTCCATGCGGCCCGCGGACGGCGGATCAGGACCAGGATCAGGGCGACGAGGGCGATCACGGCCGTGGCCAGCAGCAGACGCGGTCCCCACTGTATGATCAGCACGCCAAGCCCCAGACGCCAGGACCAAAGGCCAAACTTAACCCCCAGGGCGGAGACCAGGAACCAGACGGGGACCAGCAGGGACAAGGCGAGGGCTAAGCCGGCGAATTTCGATCTCGTCAGCATGATGGGTCTCCTGTGTCTCGCGACCGTTCCACGAACCTCGCCGGGACGCCAGGGTTCGATTTCCTGGCGGTCCGGTGAAACCTTTGCACGGCTTGGGCCGAATCTGATCGGTATCCCCGCTCGGCGCTGTGACGAACGGCCCGAAACTGACACAAAGGACGCCATGACGTCGACCGCCTCGCCCTTCGCAACCCATCGCGCCGCCGCCGGGCCCGGCCGCTTCGTGGATCCTCTCGTCACGGCGGATGGATCGCCCCGCGCCTGGGTCGCCCAGACCGCGCTGGAAACCCTGTGGTTCAACACCGGGACCCTGTGCAACATCGCCTGCGTCAATTGCTATATCGAGAGTTCACCGACCAATGACGCCCTGGCCTATCTGACCCTGGAAGACGTCGAGCGCTATCTGGCCGAGATTGCCGAGACCGGCCTGCCGACCCGCGAGATCGGCTTTACCGGCGGCGAGCCGTTCATGAACCCGGACATCCTGGCCATGCTCGACGCCGCCCTCGGTGCGGGCCATCAGGTTCTGGTCCTGACCAACGCCATGCGCCCGATGCTGCGATGGGGCGAGCGTCTGAGCGATCTGGCGCGACCGCATCGCGACCGTCTGACCTTTCGCGTCAGCCTCGACCATCACACCCAGGCGGTCCACGACGCCGAGCGCGGGACGGGATCCTGGGACAAGGCCTGGGAGGGTCTGGACTGGCTGGGCGAGCAAGGCCTTGGTGTCGCGATCGCCGGTCGTCGACTGGCCGAAGAGAACGAGGCCGCCGCGCGGCAGGCCTATGGCGAACTGTTTCGCGCGCGCGGCCTGGCCGTCGACGCCGAGGACCTGTCGACCCTGGTGCTGTTTCCCGAGATGGAGGCGGACCGGGCCGTGCCGGAGATCACCGAGGCCTGCTGGCAAATCCTCGACCGGGCGCCTGATCAGATGATGTGCGCCACGAGCCGCATGGTCGTGCGCCGCAAGGACGCGGCCGAGGCCGCCGTCGTCGCCTGCACCCTGACGCCGTATGATCCCCAGTTCGAACTGGGCCGGACCCTGGCGCAGGCCTCCGGCGCCGTTCAGCTCAACCACCCTTTCTGCGCTCAGTTTTGCGTCTTGGGCGGCGCCAGTTGCAGCGCGCCATGATGTCACCTGGCCCTGGGCTGGAGGACCTTGCCGTGATCCTGCCCGTGCTCAATGGCGGTGAACGCCTGGCCCGGACCCTGGTCGACCTGCCCGCGGTGCGTGAAGTGATCGTCGTGGATGGCGGCTCCATCGATGACACCGTCGCCCGCGCGGCCGCCCAGGGCGCGCGGGTCCTTCACTCTGCCCCAGGGCGCGGCCATCAGCTCGCCCTCGGCGCCGAGGGCGCCAGCAGCGCATGGCTGCTGTTCCTGCACGCCGACACCCGGCTCGATGCGCCCGCCTGGGCGGCTCTGGCGAACCATATCGCCGACCCGCAAAAACGCCGATGGGCTGGGGCCTTCGGCTTCAAGCTCGACGACTCCGCCTGGCAGGCTCGGCTGCTGGAATGGGGCGTAGGCCTCAGGGTCGCCCTCCTGGCCCTGCCCTACGGCGACCAGGGCCTTCTGATCCATCGCGACCTCTATGCCGAGGTCGGGGGATTTGCGGCCCTGCCCCTGATGGAGGATGTCGACCTGGCGCGCCGCCTGGGCCGCCACCGTCTTCGCCGGCTGGACGGCGCCGCCCTGACCTCGGCGGAGCGCTGGCGTCGACGCGGCTGGGTCCGCCAGAGCGCCCTGAACCTGCGCTGCCTAGCGCTCTATTTCCTGGGCGTCGCCCCGGCCCGGATCGCGGCGCTCTATGGGCGCTGATCCAACCCAGCAGCATCTGGTGCTGTTCACCCGGCAGCCGCGCTATGGCGTAGGCAAGCGCCGGCTCGCTGCGGATGTCGGTAATCTGGAGGCTGTACGGTTCGCTCGGGCGGCTCTGGCGCGCCTGCGTCGAACCCTGGGCCGCGACCCGCGATGGACCTTGTGGATGGCCGTTTCGCCGGACCGGCCGACGGACTGGGCCGCGTCGGCGCGGGTGATCGCTCAGGGACCAGGCCATCTGGGCGAGAAGCTGGAACGGGTCGTCCGCGCCCTGCCGCGCGGTCCGGTGGTCATCCTCGGCGCCGACACCCCGACCGTGACACGTCAGGACGTAGCCAAGGCCTTCGCCGCGCTCGGCGCCCACGACGCCGTGTTCGGCCCGGCCCGCGATGGCGGCTATTGGCTGATCGGTCTTCGCCGCCGGCCCCGGATGCATCTGCCGTTTGCGGGCGTCCGCTGGTCGACCCAACAGGCCCTGGCCGACACCTTGGCCAACATGGAGGCCCGCCCTGTCGCCCTGCTCAGGCTTCAGGAGGACGTCGATGACGGGGCGTCGCTTCGGCGCTATCTCAGCCGATCGCGCTGGCGCTGAACCGCCTCGGGCAGATCCCCGCCAGCTTGCCCGCCAGCACCGGATCCCATGACGCTGGATCGGTGACGACCGCCTGGTCGAGGCCTGTGTCGATCGGCGAGGCCGTCCGGGCCTGCGGCAGGCCGCGCGCCAGTTCGGTCAGCATCCGGCGCGCCGCCTCGGCATTGGCCTTCATGGTGGCCAGGATCCCGGCGACCTCGACATGGGCCGTATTGGCCCGCCAGCAGTCATAGTCGGTGACCATGCAAACGCTGGCATAGGGCAACTCCGCCTCGCGGGCCAAGCGGGCCTCGGGCATCGCCGTCATGCCGACGACTGAACACCCCCAAGCGCGGTAGAGCTGACTTTCAGCGCGGGTCGAGAACTGCGGGCCTTCGATGGCGACATAGACGCCGCCCTCGACCGTCACGGCGCCCGCCGCGCGCGCAGCCTTCGCCGCCGCGGACGACAGGCTCGGACAGACCGGATCGGCCATAGAGACGTGGGCGACGAGCCCCGGGCCGAAGAAGGAGGCGGGCCGCGCGACGGTCCGGTCGATGAACTGATCGACCACGACGAAGGTCCCGGGCGGCAGGTCTTCCCGCAGCGAGCCGACGGCCGAAACCGAGACAAGGTCGGTACAGCCCGCCCGCTTCAGAACATCGATATTGGCGCGAGCATTGATCGCGCCCGGCGGAAGGCGATGGCCCTGGCCGTGGCGCGGCAGGAAGACCAGGCGAACCCCTTCAAGGGTTCCGGTGACCAGCTCATCGGATGGCGCGCCCCACGGCGACTCCAGGCGGAGGGTCCGCCGATCCGACAACCCGTCTAGGTCGTACAGGCCCGACCCGCCCATGACGCCGATCACCCAGTCCTTCATGCCGTTCCTTTCTGATCCCAGGCGCCGTTGATACGTCATCGAGGGGCGATGGGACAGGCTGACCTTGTCAGCCTAAGGGGCATTGTCAGCCCGAATTCGCGACGCCAATCCCAGCCGGCGGCGCCGTGGGCCTGACCTCGGCATGGACCCCGCCCGGCTGAACGTGAGCCCGACTTCCGAGCGCCGCCATCATCATCAACCGCGTTCGGTGTGACCGACTCCTGATCTTTTCCTCCGCGCTCAGCTAGGGTCCGGGAGGTAGTACCTTGGACAATGCCACGAAGCGGACTTTCTCAGAGTCACTTTGCAGTCAGGATCGGACCTTCGGAATGCGCCCTCGCTTGTCCGTATCGGACTTGCAATGAGCACAGCGCCTCATCGCAATCTGAAAATACCCTGTAAAACAACGTCAAACTCGGATTTAAATCCGTTGGAGCAATCCGTGTGGGGTCGAGTCCCACCGTCCCTACCAGCCGCCCCGGAGCGCCGGAGCGCCGACGATCCGGGGCTTGGGCCGATCAGAATTCCAGACAGATCTTGCCGAAGTGCTTTTGCGAGATTTGCAGGGCGAAGGCGGCGGCAAGGTCGTCCAGGCCGTGAACGGAATCGATGACCGGCAGGATGGCGTTGGCCTCCAGCGCGGCGATCATCTCCTCCTGGTCCTGACGCGAGCCGACCGTGACGCCCTTCAGGGTGATGTTCTTGGACATCATCAGCGCGGTCGGCACCTCGCCCGAGACGCCGGTCAGCACGCCGATCAGGGCGATATGGCCGCCGATTCGGCAGGCCTGGATCGACTGGGCCAGGGTGCCGGGCCCGCCGATCTCGACCACCGCATGGACGCCGCCGGTCAGACGCGCGGCGGTCTGGCCCCATTGGGGATCTTCGCGGTAGTTGATCAGGTGATCGGCGCCCAGCGCCTTCAGCCGCTCCAGTTTCTCGGGCGAGGACGAGGTGGCCACCACCGTGGCGCCGGCGGCCTTGGCCAGCTGCAGGGCGAAGATCGACACCCCGCCCGAGCCCTGGATCAGGACCACATCGCCCGGCCGGATGCGGGCCTCGACCATCAGCGCCCGCCAGGCCGTCAGGGCCGCGCACGGCAGGGTGGCCGCCTGGGTCATCGACCAGCCCTTGGGCAGGCGGGTAAAGGCGTTTTCCGGCATGGCGACATATTCGGCGGCGAAGCCGTCGACATTGTCGCCGGGCACGCCGCGCAGGCGTTCCAGCGTCGGGCCGCCGGCGCTCCAGTGGGGGAAGAAGGTCGACAGCACGCCGTCACCGACGCCGAAGCGGGTGACGCCCTCGCCGATCGCCACCACCTCGCCGGCCCCATCCGACATCGGAATGCGGCCGTCGGCCGCCTTGATCATGCCCGCCGCCACCGCGAAGTCGTGGAAGTTCAGCGAGGAGGCCCGCACGCGGACCAGCAGTTGCCCCGGACCGGCGACCGGATCGGGCCGTTGTTCGATAACGATCTTGTCCAGACCGCCCGGCGCCTTGATAGCCGCGACCTTCATGATGCTCTCCCTGCTGTTGTTTTTATGGTTGACGGCCCCTCAGGCGCGTCAGCTGGCGTCGATGCGTTCGATCCGGGCCGCGCCGACCTCGGTGAGCGCCGCCACCAGTTCCTCGACGGCCGCATCGACCTCGGCCGGATCGCGGCCGCGCACCACCAGGTTGGAGCCATAGATGTCGGGCGGACTGAAGAACGGATAGCTGCCCAGCGACATGTCGGGATGCAGCTTGGCCACCGCTTCCAGCGGCGCGGCGATCAGACCCTCGCCCGAGCCGGTGACCCGGACGGTCTTGCTGATCACCACCGCCCCAGTGCGCAGACGCGGGCCGACATCCCCCAGCATGCCGCGCATGATCGCCGGCACGCCGGCCAGCACGAAGACGTTGTCCTTCTGGAAGCCCGGAGGCCCCTGGACCGGGTTCTTCACCAGGGTTCCGCCTTCGGGCACGTGGGCCATGCGGCGGCGGGCGGCGTTGGGCTCGCCCCAGCGCTCGCGCAGCAGGGCCATGATCTCGGGATGCTCGGGCGCCGTCACCCCGAAGGCCTTGGCGATCGAGTCGGCGGTGATGTCGTCGTGGGTGGGGCCGATGCCGCCGGTGGTGATCACATAGTCATACCGCGTCCGCAGGGCGTTGACCGCGTCGACGATGTCCTGCTCGACATCCGACACCACCCGGGCCTCGGCCAGGTCGACGCCATAGGTCCCAAGATATTTGGCGATGGCGCTGAGATTGACGTCCTGGGTGCGCCCCGAGAGGATTTCGTCGCCGATGATCAACACCGCCGCCGTTACCCGATCCTTGCTGGCCGTCATCGCCGCGCTCCCCTACATCACATCATCTTTGTCCGCTCCGACTTAGGGCTCCCATGCTGCTGCCGCAACCGCTCGTTCGCGGCCATCTGGTCGCGCGCTACAAGCGCTTCTTCGCCGACCTGATGCTGGACGACGGCCGGGCGATCACCGCCCACTGCCCCAATCCCGGCGCCATGCTGGGCGTGAACCAGCCCGGACAGGGCGCCTGGGTGTCGTGGTCGGACGATCCCAAGCGCAAGCTGGCCTGGACGCTGCAACTGGTCGAGGCGAATGGCGGGCTGGTTGGGGTCAACACAATGCTCCCCAACAAGCTGGTCGCCGAAGCCCTGGCGGCCGAAGCCATCCCCGAACTGGCCGGCTACGCCACGGTGCGGCCGGAGGTGAACTATGCGCAGGCCAGCCGGGTGGACTTCCTGCTGACGAACCCCGACCGGCCGCCGTGCTGGCTGGAGGTCAAGAACGTCCACCTCTCCCGCACCCCCGGTCTGGCCGAGTTCCCCGACTGCGTGGCGGCGAGGTCGACGCGGCATCTGCAGGATCTGGCGGCCCAGGTCGCGGTCGGCGACCGGGCGGTGGCGCTGTTCGTGGTTCAGCGCGAAGACTGCACGGCATTCAAGGCCTGCGCTGACCTCGACCCTGCCTTCGCGCGGGGACTGGACCAGGCGGCGGAGGCTGGAGTGGAGATCCTGATCCGCGCTTGCGATGTCACCACGAGCGGCATCCGCATCACGCGCCCGCTGGCGTGGCGCCCTTAACCGACATGACACCGATTTAAGCTGCAATCGGCTCGCAACACGCTAACCCTAAGGGCGAACCTTGGGGATCGTTCGACCATGAAAGTCTTGACCGCGGCGACGCTTTCTCTCGCCCTGGCCCTCTGCGCGTGCGGCCCCAAGACCGACGGCAAGGAAAGCGGCGCCGTGACCGCCCTGCGCGCCGTGTTCGCCTTCAGGGCCTGCACCGGCAAGCTGGAGACCCAGTTCGGCCTGGACGATATCTCCGGCGTCACCTCCAACGACATGGACCCGGTCGCCACCGGCAAGCCCGGCGAGTGGGACGTCAAGTTCACCGCCGACGTCACCGAGAAGAAGACGGGCCGGGTGACCCGCTACAAGGGCGTCTGCCACGTGCGGCGCGACAAGCCCACGACCCTGGAGGCGGCCTTCGTGCAAGAGGTCAAGCCCGGCGCGACCTCCGGAATCGCCCGCCGCATTACGCCTTGAGCCGGCGCGCCCGCCAGGCCTGGCGGGTCATCTCCCAATACAGCGACGGCCGAAGGGTCCCGTCCGGCCGCAGGCTGTCACGCTCGCCCATGGGCGCGAAGCCGGCCGCCTCGATCACCCGGGCCGAGCGGACATTGTCGCGCGCGGCGGTGACCCCGATCAGGCGAACGCCCAGGGTCTCGAACATCCAGTCGAAACTGCGCGCCGCGCCCGCGCCGCCGCTTCCCGCGTTCTGGAGATCGGCGCGCCGGGCGCCGGCGATCTCGGCCGAGGCGAGCTCGGGCCAGATCGTAAACCGCGAATAGCCGGCCACCCGCCCGGTGGCGTCCAGGGTCACCAGCAACAGCGCCTCGCCCTGTTGGCGCAAGGCCTCCGTCGCCTGGATCCAGGCCGTGACGCTGTCCAGCGTGATCGGACGCGGCAAGTCGTAGATCGGGTCCGAAACCGCGGGATCGGCCAGCAGGTCGGTCAGGGCGGGCGCATGGGCCGGCGCCGCGACGACGGCCAGGCCGCCAAAGGCGCTCAGGTCCGGCGTCCGCACGGCGGCCCGGATCGCGGCCGCCTCCTCGGGTGAAGCGGTCAGGACGGTCTTGGGCGGGGCGCTCATCCGGGAAGCCCTCCTAAAGCCCGCCCAGGTCGCAGCCGCGCGCCGTCAGCACCGGCCGCATCGCCCAATAGGCCGCCGGCGTCCGCATCAGCGGAATGCGCGGATAGAGATGGTGGATGATGTGGAACTGCATGCCCATGGTCAGGATATTGCCCAGCGGACTGCGGAACGCCCGCGTGTCGCGATAGCGCCCCTGGAGCTTGGCCGGATGGTGCGGCGCAAAGCTCAGATAATACTGGATATAGGTCGCGGCCAGATGGCGCGGCAGCCACCAGATCAGCGCCGCCTCCAGGGCATGCCCGCTCCAGGCCAGGGCGAACAGAATCGAGAAATAGGTCAGGCGATAGACCGCCGCGACGATCATCGCGCGCTGGGCCTCAGGCGTTCCCAGCCGCTGCAGGGTCTCGCCATAGGCCTTGTCGCTCTCGCCCGACGGCTGACGGTTGGCCAGGCTGCGGCGGAAGAAGTCCAGGGTCCCGGCCGCGTGGGTCGAGATGTCGGGATCGAGGTCCGGATGGTTGGCGTGCTTGTGATGCTCATAATGCGTCAGGCGCGCCACATCATAGGGCAGCACCAGCGACAGGGTCGAGACATGGCCGACCAGCTCGTTGAGCCAGAACAGCCTGTCGCCGGCGCGCGCGATGATGCGGTGCTGCGCCTCGTGCGAGGGCAGGTAGCTGAGCGCGATGCTGACCGTGGCGATCGGGAACGCCGCCCACAGCGGCAAGACGCCGGATAGGGTCAGGGGCCAGAGTGAGAGCCAGACGGCCGTATTGACCAGGGCCCAGGTCACCGAGCCCCAGGGCACGCCGCCCATGAAGGCTTCAGCGATGGATTTTTCCAGACGGATCAGGGCCCGATCATCCAGCCCGGCGACCTGCGCTTCGGTCAAGGCGGGCGCGCTCACAGCCACCGCCCCCGCAGGGTGGCGAAGCCGCCCCACGCTCCGCCGACCGCCAGTCCCAGGATCAGCGGCGAAAGCCCCGCCGGTGGGGTCCAGCCCGCGCGCGCAATGATCTGGGTCAGCAGAGGCGCCAAGAATCCCAGCCCAAACAACAGCGGCATGATCCTGAACACGCCCATCAGAATCCGCTGCATGTCTCGCTCGCCCCGCTTCAGCCCGGCCGGTCTGAACGCCGGTGTTGATGGAAAGGTGACACAGGCGTCATTTTTAACAAGCCCCGCTTTGTGGTCCCGCGCGCCGGGGCATGACGCGACAGAGGCGGCCATTGAAGTTTCGTGCTATCGTGGCGACATAAGCCCTAACGACGCCTGACCGCGCCGGCCGCCTTGGCCGGTCTTGGGCGCGCTGTCCCTTCCGAGTAAGCCATGACCCTTGACGACGCCCTAGAGATCGAAACCGAAACCCGCACGGGCGCCATCAAGATCCACAAGGCCGCCGATTTCGAAGGCATGCGCAAGGCCGGCAAGCTGGCCGCCGAATGCCTGGACATGCTGATCCCGCACGTCCAGCCGGGCGTGTCGTCCGACCATCTGGACACCCTGGCCCGCGAATTCATCCTCGACCACAAGGCCATTCCCGCCTGCCTGTTCTAT
>JAHINZ010000085.1 GCA_018895795.1 Alphaproteobacteria bacterium | reverse complement strand
TCGACCAGATCGCCCATCAGGCGGCTGAACATGTCATCGGCGTCGTCGGCGTGGTGCACCTTGACCTGCAGCAGGGTGCGCGCCTCGACATCGAGGGTGGTTTCCCACAGCTGGTCGGGGTTCATCTCGCCCAGACCCTTGTAGCGCTGGATCGACAGGCCCTTGCGGCCGGCGTCCATCACCGCGGCCACCAGGTCCATCGGCCCCCGGACGGTGGTCGACTTGTCCTTGCGGCGGAACACGGCCCGGCCCGAGAAGATCTCGGCCAGGGCCCCGGCCCGTTCGGCCAGGCGCCGGGCGTCGGCGGCGTTCAGCAGGCCATCGTCCAGGATCACGTTCTCGGTGACGCCGCGCCGCACGCGCTTGAACACATAGGCCGTGTCGCCGCGCTCGCCGGTCCAGGGCCCGTCGCCCTCCTCGGCATAGAGGTCCAGACGCGCGGCGGCGGCGGTGATGTCGGGGCTCTCGCCCAGCAGGCCGGCCAGGGCCGTCTGCTCGACGGCGAACGACGGCGCGCGGGCGGCCAGGCGGTCGATATTGCCCTTGGCCTGACGGCACAGCTGGATCAGCGACAGCAGGTCCTGGCCGGTGCGGCGCTCGCCCGACGGCAGGTCCAGCTCGGCCCCGTCGACGCCTTCGTCGATCAGGAAGGCGTCCATCTCGCTGTCGTCCTTCAGATAGCGCGAGGACTTGCCCTTGGCGGCTTTGTAGAGTGGCGGCTGGGCGATGTAGATGTAGCCGCGCTCGATCAGCTCCGGCATCTGCCGGTAGAAGAAGGTCAGCAGCAGGGTGCGGATGTGGGCGCCGTCGACGTCGGCGTCGGTCATCAGCACGATCTTGTGGTAGCGCACCTTGTCGGCGTTGAAGTCCTCGCGGCCGATGCCGGCCCCCAACGCCGTGATCAGGGTGCCGATCTGGTCGGACGACAGCATCTTGTCGAACCGGGCGCGTTCCACATTGAGGATCTTGCCGCGCAGCGGCAGCACCGCCTGGTTGTCGCGATTGCGGGCCTGCTTGGCCGAGCCGCCGGCCGAGTCGCCCTCGACGATGAAGATCTCGGACTTGGCCGGATCGCGCTCGGCGCAGTCGGCCAGCTTGCCGGGCAGGGAGGTGATGTCCAGCGCGCTCTTGCGGCGGGTCAGTTCGCGGGCCTTGCGGGCGGCTTCACGGGCCGCGGCGGCTTCGGCGATCTTGCCGACAATGGCCCGGGCCTCGGTCGGATGCTCCTCGAACCAGCTGGCCAGGCCTTCCTGCACCAGGTTCTCGACGGCCGGGCGCACCTCGGACGAAACCAGCTTGTCCTTGGTCTGCGAGCTGAACTTGGGGTCGGGCACCTTGACCGACAGCACGCAGGTCAGGCCTTCGCGGGCGTCCTCGCCCCCGACATTGACCTTTTCCTTCTTCGTGATGCCCGAGCTCTCGGCGTAGTTGGTGATGATCCGGGTCAGGGCGCCGCGGAAGGCCGACAGGTGCGTGCCGCCATCCCGCTGCGGGATGTTGTTGGTGAAGCACAGCATGTGCTCGTGATAGCTGTCGTTCCACCACAGGGCCAAGTCGATCTCGACCTTGTCCTTGCGGCCGCGAATGACGATCGGGGTCTTCAGCAGCGGCGTCTTGGCCTTGTCGAGGTGGCGCACGAAGGCCTCGATGCCGCCCTCATAGTGCAGCTTTTCTTCCCACGGCTCGGCGTCGCGCAGGTCGCGGAAATAGATCGTCACGCCCGAGTTCAGGAACGCCAGCTCGCGCAGGCGATGTTCCAGGGTCTTGCGGTCGAAATCGATGAACGCGAAGGTTTCGGTGCTGGGATAGAAGGTCACCTCGGTGCCGGTCAGATATTCGCCGGCCTTGGGCGCGCCCTCTTCGCGGATCGGCGAGTCGCCGGTGATCTTCAGGGACGAGACCGCGTCGCCGCGCTCGAAGCGCATCTGGTGGGCCTTGCCGTGGCGGTGGACCTTCAGCTCCAGCCAGTCGCTCAGCGCATTGACCACCGAGACGCCCACGCCGTGCAAGCCACCCGAGACCTTGTAGCTGTTCTGGTCGAACTTACCGCCGGCGTGCAGCTGGGTCATGATGACCTCGGCCGCCGAGACGCCCTCGCCCTCGTGGATGTCGACCGGGATGCCGCGGCCATCGTCGGTGACCGTCACCGAGCCGTCGGCGTTGAGGATCACCTCCACCTTGGTGGCGTGACCGGCCAGGGCTTCGTCGATGGCGTTGTCGACCACTTCATAGACCATGTGGTGCAGGCCCGAGCCGTCATCGGTGTCGCCGATATACATGCCGGGGCGCTTGCGCACCGCGTCCAGACCCTTGAGCACCTTGATCGAGTCGGCGTCGTAATCGCCGCCCATCACTTCGGGGGCGGCCATCTGCGAGCCGTCCGCCGTGGTCAGGCGATCGCCGGACGTGTCGCCGGCGGGGTCTTGGGCGGGGCCTTTGGTCTCTTGCGTCATACGTCTTCCAAAGCGGTCAGGCCGGCGTCGCACACGCGAACGCCAAGAGCCCGACCTTTGAGGTGGTCGAACAGCGACTCGTCCGTGCCGGTCAGGAAGGCCTGGAGCTTGAGCGCCGTGATTTCGTCAGCCAGGGCGGCTCGCCTCTTGAGGTCGAGATGCGCGGCGACTTCGTCGAGCAATACTATAGGATTCGGCGCGGATTCCGCACGCGAAAGTCGCGCCGCCTGGGCCAAAACCAGGTTCAGAATCAGCGCTTTCTGCTCTCCGGTCGAACATTCGGCGGCCGGACGGTCCTTCTCGACGTGCAGGATGTCCAGATCGCCGCGGTGCGGCCCGGTCAGGGCGCGTCCGGCGGCCGCGTCACGGCCGCGCGCGGCGGCCAGGGCCTGGGCCAGACGCAGCTCGATCTCGGCCGGTTCGACACCCTCCAGCGCCAGCTTTTCCCACTCGCCGGTCAGGGAAAGCCGGGCCTGGGGGAAGGGCCGGTCGCCGCGACCGTCGATCTCGGCCTGCAGGGCGATCAGGGTCCGAGCCCGGGCCTGGACCATCAAGGCGCCGGCGCCGGCCAGGCGCGCCTCCAGGGCGGTCAGCCAGACCGTATCGGCCGGCGCGCCGCTCTCGGCGGCGTCGGTCAGCAGCCGCATCCGCTCGCGCTGGGCCTTGTCATAGGCCCCGGCATGGCTGGCGTGAGCGGGCTCGCCGGCGAACACCAGCCGATCGAAAAACCGCCGCCGTTCGGAGGCGGCCTCTAGAAACAGCCGGTCCTGGGCCGGGGTCAGCCAGATCGGCCGGATGTGATCGGTCAGCCGGCCCGGGGGAACGGTTTCGCCCTCGATCCGGATGATCCGCCGGGTCGCGCCGCCGACCTCGACACCCGCCCCCAGGTGGACGGAGTCGTCCGCGCCAAATCCGCGCGAGGGCGCTTCGACCCGCGCCGCCACCGCCCAGGCCCGGCCGACGGCCTCGCCGGGCAGCCGCCGCCCGACCTCGGCCAGGCTCGAGCCGCGCAGGCCCTTGCCCGGCGACAGCAGGGAGATGGCTTCCAGCAGATTGGTCTTGCCCGCCCCATTGGCCCCGAACAGATAGACGCTGCGCCCGCCTGTCTCCAGGCGCGCATGGGCGTAGGACCGAAAGTCCGTCAGGGTCAGGGTGGTGATCGCGGCCGACGCCATGGGGGTCTCTTAAGGTACGGCGAGGGCGGCGTCACTGGCCCCCTACGGGCTGCTGCGCAGCCGTCTTCCCCCGGAGGGGGAAGATGAGATCGGCGTGACTTCATCTTCCCCCTGACAAGGGGGAGGACGACCTGCGAAGCAGGTCAGGAGGGGGGCCGCGGCGTCGGTCGGGGAAACGCCGCCTCCGCGCCGGAGCAGACCCTCTGAAGGCCGGTTCGGAGGGGTTAGACGACATTGCCCCCTGCCCCATAGGAAGAGGGAATTCAGGTCCGACTAGGGACGAAAGCCGCCATAAGCACCGCCCCCAAATCCAAACCTGCAAACCGCGATCGCCGGCTCAGCCGAACTTGTAGCCGCACAGCTTGTTGCCATCGAGATCGCGGAAATAGGCGAAATAGACGCCCGGCATCCGCTCGCCCGGCGCGCCTTCGTCGGTGGCGCCGAGCGCGATGGCCTTGGCGTGGAAGGCGTCGACCTCTTCGCGGGTCTCGAAATCGAAACCGCCCATCATGCCGTTGCCGACACAGGCCGGATTGCCGTCATAGGGGCCCAGCACCCCGAACAGGCCCGTGCCCTTGCCGCGATAGAGCCGTCCGCCCGAGGCGTGCTCGTGGGCCGGGGCCATGCCGATCGTCGCCAGCAGGGCGTCATAGAAGGCCTTGGCCTTGTCCAGATGGTTCGACCCGACGGTCAGGTAGCTGATCTTCGCCATGTGTTTCTCTCCCGTTTTTTTATGCAACGGACCTTAGCATGCGGCGCCGGGCGGGCAAGATCGCGGTTTGGCTCAGGCGAAATAGCCCCGGGCGATCTCCAGATCGTCCTTCCGCCAGACCCCCGCCGCGCCCATCACCACGCGCATCAGGTTGGTCTCGAAGATCGCCCGCGCCGCGTCCCGATCGACCAGGCGCGAGATCGGCCTCACGAACGGCGCGTCGGCGGGTATGGCCTGGTGAACGGCGGCGTTCATGGTCACCAGATCGATGCGGTGCTCAATGCCGTCGAACATCGCCTCGACCCGATCGGCGCGCTCGAACCAGCTGGCGCAGGCCTCCAGATCGGCCGCCTCCCACAAGGCCAGCAGATTGTCGAGCAGCACGCCGAACCGGTCGTCGCGCAAGCCGTGGGGGACGATCGCCGACATCGCGGCCTGCTACTGGGGCGGGATCGCCAGCACCTTTTGCAGGAACTGGGTCTCGACCTCGCGACGGCGGTCATTGTTGGACTTCTTCAGGAAGCCGTGGCCCTCATCCTTGAACTGCACGTACCAGGTTTCGACACCCTGCTCGCGCAGCTTGGCCACCACCTGGTCGGACTCCGACCTGGGCACCCGCGGATCGTTCCAGCCCTGCATGACCAGCATCGGCTTGCTGATCTTTGCGACGCTGTTCATCGGCGAGATGACCTCGAAGACCTTCTGCATCTTCGGGTCGCGCTCGTCGCCGTACTCGGCCCGGCGCAGGTCACGGCGATAGGCCTCGGTATTGGTCAGGAACGACGCGAAATTGCTGATCCCGTAACGCTCGACGCCGCCGGCGAGACGGTCGGAATAGTGGGTCATCACCGCCAGCGACATGTAGCCGCCATAGGACTGGCCATAGACCACCACCCGCGAGGGATCGAGGTCGGGCTGGGTCTTGATCCAGTCCAGCAGGGCGCCGATGTCCTTGACCGAGTCCTCGCGCTTCTCGGCGTTGTCGAGGTTCAGATAGGTCTTGCCGTAGCCCGACGAGCCGCGAACATTGGTGACGATCACCGCCGCGCCCAGTTCCCCGACGAAGTGCTGATGGATCGGGCTGAAGGTCGGCCGCGACTGGCCCTCGGGCCCGCCGTGGATGTCGATGATCACCGGGGCTTTTTGTCCGGCCGCCAGCCTGGGCTTGTAGATGAAGGCCGGGATCGAGCGCTTGTCGAACGAGGTGAAGCGCACCAGCTCCGGGGTCGCCAGGGCCTTGGCGTCCAGGCCGCCCAGCTCCGAGGCCGTCCAGCGCTGCAGCTGGCCGTCGGTGACGCCCCAGCTCCAGGCGTCGCTGGAGGCGGTGGGAGTCGACAGGCTGAAGCCGAGCTTTTCGCCGTCCGCCGAGAAGGCCAGTCCGCCGACCACGCCGGCCGGAAGCGCCGGCTGCGGCAAGGCGCGCTTGGTGCGGACGTCCTGCACCACCAGCTTGGAGAAGCCGTCCTCATTGACGACATAGGCCAGGACGCGGCCATCGTGGGACAGGGCGAAGTCCTCGATGTCCCAGGGCCGGTCGGCGCCCGAGACGATGGTCCTGGCCCCGGTGGCCAGGTCGATCTGGGTCAGGCGCATGAAGTCGCCGCCTTCGTCCGACAGCAGCAGCACGCTTTTGCCGTCGGGCGTGAAGGCGCCGCCGGCGTAGGACACCTTGGTCTTGGACACCCCAAGCGGGATCAGCTTGCCGCTGGCGATGTCGAGCAGCCAGCGCTTGGACTCGCCGATGGAGTAGTAGCGGCCCAGCAGCACGGTCTTGCCGTCGGGCGACACGGCCTCGGGCGAGATCGCGCCCTCGCCCTTCAGGATCACCCGCGCGCCGCCGGGTGCGGCGGTATCGCGCATCAGGATGTCGGCGTCGCCCGAACCCTTGGTCGAGCGGGCCCAGACCAGCACCGAACCGTCTTTCGACCAGGCCGGCGAGCCGTTGCGGGTGCCCGTCTCGGTCAGCTGGGTTTCATGGCCGTCGGCGTCGCGCACGAACAGCTGGAACCACTCGTCGCCGCCGGTGTCCTTGGCGAACAGCACGCCGCCGCCGGGCAGGGCGTGAACCCCGCTGACCGGCTCATCATAGAAGGTCAGCTGGCTGCGGTCGGCGCCGGGCGCGGCCACGCTGTGCAACTGGTTGGTGTTGGCGAAGCGGGTGGTGATCAGCATGCCGCCGTCGGCCGCCCAGTCCTGAAAGGCGGCGGCGCGGACGTTCTGGTAGCGATTCAGCCCCGCCCGGATCGACGGCGCGGCCACCGGCACGTTCTCGAGGATCTGGTTGCCGATCTCCCGGCGCTCGACTTGAGCGAAGGCCGGCGAAGCCAACAGGAGGGCGGCGAGCGCGGCGCCGGCGAGCATGCGGTTCATGGAAAGCCCCTTCAGACAGCAAAACGGGCGCCCGAGAGCGCCCGCTTCTCATTCGATGCGCGGATCAGACCCGCAGCGGCATCAGCACATATTTGACGCCGGGGTCGGTCGGGTCGACCACCAGGGTCGGGCTGGCCGGGTCGGCGAAGCGGAATTCGGCGATCGGGCCGCCGATCTGGCCGCAGACGTCCAGCAGATAGCGGGCGTTGAAGCCGATCTCGAAGGGCTCGCCGTCATAGTCGACCTCGACCTCTTCGACGGCCTGGCCGGCTTCCATGTTGCGGACCGTCAGGGTGATGCGACCCGGCTCGATGGCCAGCTTCACCGAACGGCTCTTCTCGGCCGAAATGGTGGCCACCCGGTCGACGGCCTTGGCGAACAGGTCGTTGTCCAAGGTCAGGATCTTGGCGTTGTCGCGCGGAATGACCCGCAGATAGTCGGGGAAGGCGCCGTCGATGACCTTGGAGGTCAGGGCCGCCGCGCCGAACTCGAAGCGCACCTTCTGGGCGCTGACCTGCAGATCGACATGCTCGCCGGCCGACTCCATCAGGCGGCGGGCCTCCTGGATGGTCTTGCGCGGCACGATGATGCCCGGCAGGCCGGCGGCGCCCTCGGGGGCGGCCATCTCGGCCAGGGCCAGGCGGTGCCCGTCGGTGGCCACGGCCCGCAGCTTGACCTCGCCGCCATCATTGACGGTGTGGAGATACAGGCCGTTGAGATAGTAGCGGGTCTCTTCGGTGGAGATGGCGAACCGGGTCTTGTCGATCAGCCGGATCAGCTCGGTGGTGTCGACGGCGATGCGGCCGGACAGGCCGTCATTGCTCATCACGGGGAAATCGCCGGCCGGCAGCACCGGCAGGTTGAAACGCGAGCGACCGGCCTGGATCACCAGGCGCGGATCATCGCCGCTGAAGCTGAGCGACACGTCCGAACCGTCGGGCAGCTTGCGGACGATCTCGTACAGGGTCTGGGCCGGGGCGGTGATCTGGCCGGGCTGCTCGATCTGGGCCGGGCCCTCGTCGATGATCTCCATGTCCAGGTCGGTGGCCGAGAAGCTGAGCGTGTCGCGATCGGCCGACAGCAGGATATTCGACAGAATCGGGATGGTGTTGCGGCGCTCGACGACGCTTTGCACATGCCCCAGCGCCTTCAGCAGCGCCGCCCGTTCAATCGTAAGCTTCATAAATCAGGTCCAGATCGCGCGGCCGACGCGACCGCTGAGTCGCGCGTGTAGCCCCGTAGTGAATGGACCGCCGACATTAACGCAAACCGCGACCGGGGGAAGAGGCCGGGGCCTGTCTGGCGGCAGGAATCGCGGCGGAGACGGGCCCGGCGAGCCGGAAACCCGCCCGCCGGGGACCGGCCCTACGACTTGATGTCGACCGCGCCGCCCGAACCGTCCGAATCGCCGCCGTGACCGGCATAGGGATTGGCGGCCGCGGCGGGCTCGCCGGAGCCCGGGGCGGTGGAGCCCTTGGCCGCCACGGCGACCATGGCGGGGCGAATCAGTCGCCCCATCAACTCGTAGCCGGCCTGCAGGAACTGCAGCACGCCGCCGGCCGCGACCTCGGTCGAGGGCTGCTCCATCACCGCCTGGTGCAGGTGGGGATCGAACTTCTCGCCCTTGGCCGGCTCGATCTTCTTCAGACCATTGCGTTCGAAGGCGGCCAGAAGCTCCTTCTCGGTCATCTCGACGCCGATGATATAGTTGGTCACCGCCGGATCCTGCGAGTTGCGCGGGCTCATGGCCGTGGCGCGCGACAGGTTGTCGGCGGCGCCCAGCAGGTCGCGGGCGAACTTCTGGATCGCATAGGCGCGAGCGTCGTTCATCTCGCGCTCGGCCCGGCGCTTGGTGTTCTCGGCCTCGGCGGCGTAGCGCAGGGCCTGATCCTTCAGGGCCGCCACTTCCAGTTTCAAGGTCTCGATTTCCTGGGCGGCGTCCTCGCCGTCCGTGATCATGATGTCTTCCGCGGGCGCTTGCTCGTCGCTCATCTCTAGTCCTTATCCGTCCATCATCCGGCCCAGCACGCGAGCGGTATAGTCCACCAGCGGGATGATCCGGGCATAGTTTAACCGCGTGGGCCCGATCACGCCGATCGCGCCCAACACCTTGCGTTGGCCCGTCATATAGGGCGCCGCGATCACGGAGGAACCCGAAAGCGAAAAGAGACGCGTTTCGGCCCCGATAAAAATACGCACGCCCTGGGCTTCGCGGACATCGTCTAGCAGGCCGATCAGCTGGCCCTTCTGCTCCAGATCGTCGAACAGCATCCGCACGCGCTCCAGGTCCTCGCGCGCGCCGGGCTCGCCCAGCAGGTTGGCCTGGCCGCGCACGATCAGGGCCCGGGCGTCGCCCTCGCCGCCGCCCCAGGCCGCCAGGCCGTCCTCGACCAAACGCGCCGTGGTCTCGTCCAGTTGCCGGCGGGCGGTCTCCAGCTCGGCCCGGATCTCGTCCTTGGCCTCGCTGAGCGTGCGGCCGCGCAGGCGGGCGTTGAGAAAGTTGGAGGCCTCCTGGAAGGCCGACGGAGTCATGCCCGGCGCGCGCTTCATCAGCCGGTTCTCGACCGCCCCGTCCTCGAAGACCATCACCGCTAGGGCCTGGTCGCCGCCCAGGGCCACGAACTCGACATGCTTGACGCCGCCCTCGCGCACCGGGGTGACGACGATGCTGGCTCCCCCAGCAAGACCCGACAGGATCGAGCCGGCCTCGGCCAGGGCCTCCTCGAACGAGCGGCCGCGCGCGAACAGCCGCGCCTCGATGGCCTGGCGCTCCTCGGCCCCGACGTCGCCGACCTCCAGAAAGCCGTCGACGAACATCCGCAGGCCCGCATGGGTGGGCATCCGTCCGGCGCTGGAATGGGGCGCGTCCAGCAGGCCCAACTGGGCCAGGTCCTGCATGGTGTTGCGGATCGAGGCCGGCGACAGGGCCAGGCCGCCGCGCGACAAGGTGCGCGACCCCACCGGCTCGCCGGTCTCCAGATACGATTCGACGACGCGCTTGAAGATGTCGCGCGCTCGGGCGTCGAGGTCGGCCAGACCCGGCGTGCGAACAAAGGACCCCGGAAACAATGGCGTCATGGCGTCGTGTCGAAGACCCGCTGGCTGGACAAAAGCATCGGGCGCTCTTTCAAGTTCCCGTCGCAGAGACGATAAGCGGCCCCTTCTAGCATTCAAAGCCCCCAAGACCCTTGTGAAACCGGAGTTAGCCATGCGTCCCTCGAAACGCGCCCCCGACGCGCTGCGCGCCATCACGCTGGAGACCGGGGTCAACCGCTATGCCGAAGGCTCGTGCCTGATCGGCTTTGGCCACACCAAGGTGCTGGTCACCGCCTCGGTCGAGGAGAGCATCCCCGGCTGGATGCGCGGCAAGGGTCAGGGCTGGGTCACCGCCGAGTACGGCATGCTGCCCCGCGCCACCCACACCCGCGGCCGCCGCGAGGCCGCCGCCGGCAAGCAGACCGGCCGCACCCAGGAAATCCAGCGCCTGATCGGCCGCAGCCTGCGGGCCGTGGTCGACCTCAAGGCTCTGGGCGAGCGCCAGATCACCCTGGACTGCGACGTCGTCCAGGCCGACGGCGGCACCCGCACCGCCGCCATCACCGGCGCCTGGGTCGCCCTGCGCATCGCCACCCAGTACCTGCTGGACGAAGGCGTGCTGAAGACCGACCCGATCATCGGCCAGGTCGCCGCCGTCTCGTGCGGCGTGTTCGCCGACACCCCGGTGCTCGACCTCGACTATGAGGAAGACTCCAACGCCGAGGCCGACAGCAATTTCGTGCTGACCAGCGACGGCGACATCGTCGAGATCCAGGCCACCGGCGAAAAGCGCGGCTTCACCCGCGGCGAGTTCGAAAGCCTGTACGGCCTGGCCGAAAAGGGCATCGGCGAACTGTTCGCGTTCCAGAAGGCCGCGATCGGCAAGTAGCCTCGGTCTGCCCGGACTATAGTTGACTGCCTTCCTAGGCCCTGTGCCTAGGACCCAGGGTGTCCGGAACCTCTGACTTCGAGAGCGTTCCGGGCCCATCGGCCGCGCGAGACCCCGGGACCAGACTCTGCCTCTAACCCTGGGTCCTGGGCACAAGGCCTAGGAAGGCAAGGTTTTTGAATTTGAAGCCGGCGCCCCGGCTCTCAAACACCCCCCGCGCCCCAAGCCCCCCTTGCTTCCGCGCTCGCCGGGCCCCAGATTCTAGTCTTGGCGTAGGAGATTGGAATGAGCTCACCGTTCCCCCCGCCCTTCAAGGGCCATGAAGTCGAGGCCCGGCTGCGCCCGACCGCCGACGCCTACGGGTTTGATCTGGATCGCGCCCTGGCGTCCGTGGTCGCTCTGGAGGCGCGCGTGCCGGCCGACGCCTATACCGCCCAGATCCTGGGCACCGAGCGGATCGGCAACGCCGTGGTCATCAGCCCGACGGGCCTGGTGCTGACCATGGCCTATCTGATCACCGAGGCCCGCGAGGTGATCCTGACGCTCAATGACGGCCGCCGCGTCGGCGCCCATGTCCTGGGCTTCGATCCGCGCAGCGGCCTGGGCCTGGTCCAGGCCCTGGAGCCGCTGGATCTGCCGGTGCTGCCGATCGGCACGGCCAAGGGCCTGACCGCCGGCGATCCGGTGCTGGTCGCCGGGGCCGGCGGCCGCGCCCACGCCGCGGCCGGACAGATCGCCGCCCGCATGGCCTTCGCCGGCTATTGGGAATATTGGCTGGACGACGCCATCATGACCGAGCCGGCCCATCCGCACTGGAGCGGCGCGGCCCTGATCGGCCCCAAGGGCGACCTGGTCGGCCTGGGCTATCTGAGCCTGGAGGCCCGGGCCGCCGACGGCTCTCCCAAGCCGATCAACATGTTCGTGCCCGCCGAGATGCTGCCGCCGATCCTCGATGATCTGGCGCGCGGCCGGCAACCCCATCCGCCGCGCCCCTGGCTGGGCGTGTTCGCCCAGGAGATCGGCGACCATGTGGTGGTGGTCGGGGTCTCGCCCGGCGGCCCCGCCGCCCGCGCCGAACTGAAGGCCGGCGACATCATCCTGGCCGTCAACGGCCAGGCGGTCGGCGACCTGACCGCCTTCTACGCCGCCCTCTGGGACCAGGGCCCGGCCGGCGCCACCATTCCGCTGAAGGTGTTGCGCGAGCAGGACGTGTTCGAGATGGAGGTGCGGTCGATGGATCGCGGGTCGCTGCTGAAGAAGCCGCGCTATAATTAGAAGGACGCGGACGCTCCTGAAGACCTACACGTCAAGGCGCGGCGACTTCATGTGATCGTCACGGACGGCCGCATAATCTTCACAGGGCTGGCCGCGCCGGTCAGGGGGACATCCATGAAACCGCCGATCAAACGCCTGTCGGATCTGAAGCCGCCGGCCGCCCCGACCGGGGCCTATGCCCGGCCCTCGCCCAGCGTGGCGCGGCGCAAGACCGCCAAGGTGCTGACCGAGGCCGAAAAGGCCGCCTTCCTGGCCTCGCGGCCGGACCTCGCGCCCAAGGGCTGAGCGAGACGACCTCAGTCCAGGTCGCCCAGATCACCGTCGGGCGGACCGGACTCGAAGGTCAGCAGGTCGCCCGGCTGGCACGCCAGCTCGCGACACAGGGCGTCCAGGGTGGAGAACCGCACGGCCCGGGCCTTGCCGGTCTTCAGAATCGACAGATTGGCGATCGTGACGCCCACCCGGTCGGACAGTTCGGTCAGCGACATGCGGCGATCCAGCAGCACACGGTCAAGATTCACGCGAACAGGCATGGGCTGAAAACTCTCCGCCGATCAGATGGTCAGTTCGGCTTCACGACGAAGGCGGGCGCCCTCGCGGAAGACCTCGGCCAGCACAAAGACCACCAGCACCGAGAACCAGGCGGTCAGGGTGAAACTGTCGTCAATGACCTTGGCCTTGGGGGCCAGCAGGCGCGCCATGCCCGAGAACACATAGCGGCCGACCTCGAGCCCGGCCAGGATCAGGCCTACCACCCGCAGGCGCAGCACATTGTCGGGATGGAAGGGATCGCCGGCGGTCAGGGTGGCGAAGATCTTGCGCAGGCGCTCGACGATGACCATCCAGCCGCCCAGCAACAGGGCCCAGGCGGCCAGGGCCCCGGCGAACAGCGGGCCATCCTTGCTGACCGCTTCGACCGCGTCGCTGATCGGCAGCATCTCGGCCAGCAGGTCGGGATTGAAACTGAACAGCAGGGCGACCAGGGTGAACAGCGACAGCAGGCTGAGCGGCAGGTTGACGTAGAACACCCAGCGCCAGCCCGCGACCACATGGCCGCCGAGATGCACCGTGCCATGGTCGGTGAAGTAGCCGCCGATCACCGGGCCCAGCACGCTGGCCAGGCCGAAGACCGCGCCGAACAGGCCGGAGAACTTGCCGCGCTCGCGCGGCGGAT
>JAHINZ010000084.1 GCA_018895795.1 Alphaproteobacteria bacterium | reverse complement strand
GCGCGAGCACCGCATAGCCGCTCCAACGATGCCATTCCATCCGCCCGGTTTCAGCGGACCACCAGGAGAAGCCGATCAAGCCGACTAGACCCCAGTGGACCAGACGGGTCGGGCCGTCCCAGAGACGAGCCGGCTTAGATTGTGACATGGGCTCGCCGGGGATCACGCCTACCTCTTGTCCGGCTCGCGGAAGGTCTGATGGCACGACTTGCAGGCCGCGCCGGTCGCCCGGACCTGAGCCCGCAGAGCCGAGAGATCGGACGATCCCGCCGCCTGCTGAAGCCGATCGATCTCCGCGCCGAGGTCATTGCTGGCTTTGGCGAACCCGGCCCCGTCCGTCCAGATCACCGGCAGGGCACCAGTCTTGGAGCCGGTTTCCGGGCCGGACCCCTTGGGGAACCACTTGGGCAACTGGGCCGAGAGATCCTTCATCTTGCGGGCGTTGGCCCGCACTAGCGCTGTGTCGGGCGTATCCTTCTTGAGCTCATCATTGATGCCCTTAAAGGCCGTACCCATCGCCTTGAAGTTGGCCTGGCGCGACTCAATGGTCTGCTGCGGCGTGGCCGCCAGCGCGCCCCCGCAGAGGCCGATCGACAACGCGATCGCCGCGCCATAGCTCACTCGAAATCCACGTTTCCGCATAGTGGGTCTGCCTTGTTGGCTGGATTTGCAAAGGCGCGGCGCGACCAAGTTGCCCTCTTCGTCGCCACGGTTCGTCTCGTAGAGATATGCGCCAAGCCTGGATCCTAGGCTATAGTCGTTGGCGGATCCGCGCCACAGGCGAACATTGGAACCAACCCTGAAACATCACTTTCAGCCCGAGATAAGCACGAGAGTTTTGGGCGCTCGAGACCTTTGCAGGATCGGCATTCCGGCTGAAACCTCGTCCGATAGCCCCAAGCCGCCGCGTAAAAAGGCCCCCCTTGGCGAGTGTTCTGAGTGACGGATGTCACATCGGCGAGATGACGCCCGCCACTGATCCTTGTGTCGTCGCGGATGCAGTGTGCGCTCAAGTTCACGGAGCGACAGAATGCAAGGGTCACCATCATCGGAACCGGTCGCCGCACTTAGCGGCGCGATCAAGAGAAGGGGCTCGACCCTGGCGCTGGACGGCCTGGATCTGGTCATAGCGCCAGGCCAGTGCGTGGCCCTGCTGGGGCCAAACGGGGCGGGCAAGAGCACCTGTGTTGGCCTGCTGACCGGTCGTTTGCGGCCAGACGCCGGCTACGCCTTCTTGTTTGGCGGCGACCCCCGCGAGGCGCGCCACCGCGCTCGGATGGGCGTGATGCTGCAGGAAGCCGGCTTGCCTCGAACCCTGACGGTTCGTGAGCAGGTCGACCTGTTTCGCGGCTACTACCGAAACCCGCGCAGCCTTGACGACACCCTGGCCCTGGCCGGTCTGGAAGGGCTCGAGCGGCGGCGATGCGGCGCATTGTCGGGCGGTCAGCAAAGGCGGGTTCAGTTCGCCATGGCGCTCGCGGGCAAGCCAGACCTGCTGGTTCTGGACGAACCCTCGACCGGGCTCGACATCGAGGCTCGACGCGGCATGTGGTCGGCCGTCCGGGCCGAGATCGATCGTGGCGCGGCTGTGCTGCTCACCACGCATCATCTTGACGAAGCCGAAGCCTTGGCCGACCGGATCGTGATCATAGATCGTGGGCGCGTCATCGCGGATGGCTCGCCCAAGGCCATCAAGGCCCGCGTGGCCGCGGTCGCCGTGCGCTGCCGGACCCGCCTCAGCGACAGTGAACTGATGGCCCTGCCCTGCGTCACCGGCCTCAGCCGCGAAGGCGGACGCGTGACCCTGCTGACCACGTCGGCGCCCGACACCCTCCGCCAGCTGCTGGCCCAAGACCTCGGTGTCGACGACCTGTCGGTGGCCAGCGCCTCTCTCGAAGACGCCGTCACCCGTCTGGTCGAGGGCCAAGCGCAACACAATCTGGAGACCGTTTGATGATCGCCGCCGTTCACACCCTGGCCGTCTATGGCCGCGAGACCCGCGCCCAGATCGTGTCCACTTGGCGCACGCCGCAGTTTCTGGTTCCCAGTGTCGCGCTGCCGATCCTGTTCTACGGGGTCATGGGTCTAGGCCTCAGTCACGGCCGTGAGGAGTCGGCGCGGTTCATGCTGGCCAACTATGTGATCTTCGCCGCCATAGCCCCGTCGATGTTCGGCTTCGGCG
>JAHINZ010000083.1 GCA_018895795.1 Alphaproteobacteria bacterium | reverse complement strand
GGCGTTCTCGACCGGGATCAGGGCGAACTCCTGGCCGGTGGCGGGGGCGAAGCTGTCGACCTTGCCGACGATCTTCTGCTTGCCGAAGGCGTCGGCCTTGATCTCGACCGGCTGGCCCACCCGCAGGCGCGAGACCTGGGTTTCCTTGAAATTGGCGATGACATAGCTCTGGCCCAGGGGCACCACCGACATCAGCGAGACGCCGGGCTGCACCAGCTGTCCTGGGCGGACCGAGCGGGCCCCGACGACGCCGGCGACCGGCGCGCGGATGACGGTGCGATCCAGATCCAGCTTGGCCTGTTCGACGGCCGCATGGGCGCCGGCGGCCTGGGCCAAGGTCTGGGCGCGAGCGGAGCCGAGGGACTGGGCGGCGCGGCGTTCGGCCTCCAGCGCCGCCTCGGCGCTGGCCACGGCGGCGTCCGACTGGCTGGCCCCGGCGCGGGTGGTCTGAACCTTCTGCTGCGAGACCCAGCCCTGGTGGGCCAGGCTGTCATAGCGGGCGAGGTCGGCCTTGGCGCGACCGGCGTCGGCCTGGGCGCTGGAGACGCCCGCCGCCTTCTGGGCGATCAGGGCCTGTTCAAGCGACCCCTTGTCGTCCACCGCGCGCACGGCGGCGTCGAGGGCCTGGGCGTTGGCGACGGCCTGGTCCAGGCGCGCCTGGAAGGTGGCCGGGTCGATCCGCGCCACCACCTGGCCCGGTTCGACGCGCTGGTTGTCGGCGACCAGAACCTCCAGAATCGCCCCGGAGACCTGCGGGCTGATCTGCACCGTGTCGGCCTGCACAAAGGCGTTGTCGGTGGTCTCGAATTTTTGCTTGTCGATGAACCACAGGGTTCCGCCGACCACGATCGCCAAGGCGGCGACGCCGGCGACGACCATGGGAACGAGCTTCTTGTTTTCTGGAACGGCCATGACCCAAACCCCGACAAACCCAACAGTCCGAAGCGCCCGATAGAGAGGTCCCGCGCGCACGGCAAGTGTTAAATGGACGCAAGCGTCCAGAAATCAATAGTGGCGTCAGGGCGGCGGCGCCATGTGACAACCGGTCGCAATTTCACCTTGCGCTAGAATCAATAGAGACTAGAAGCCGTCCCCCACCGCAACCAAGCGACGGGGAGCGCGTATCTTCCTAGCGGTCTCTCGTTCGCCGCCCTTCGTTACGCTCGCGCCAAAGGATGCGCCGATGGATATTCAGCCCCCGCTCGGTCAGTCGCCCCTGGCCATGTTTCGACCCGTGCTCTGGCTGGCCGCCGCGGCGTTCGTCGCCGGCTTCGGCGGCTATCTGATGCTGGGTCTGCGCGCCATCAACGGCTGACGTCGCGCCTTAGAGCTCCGTCCTGACTGCGTCAGGGCGAAGCTCTAGATCTTTGTTTTGACGCGTTTTCTTCACGCGAACCGGAACCCACTTCGCGCGAAAATGCTTTAGACGCCCGTCGAGCCGAACCCGCCCGCGCCCCGGTCGGTCGCCTCCAGATCGTCGACCTCGACCAGCGTCCATTGCGGCGCGGCGGCGATGACGCCTTGGGCGATGCGATCGCCGCGACGGATCGTGAAGTCTTCCTCGCCCAGATTGATCAGCAGCACGCAGACCTGGCCGCGATAGTCGCTATCGATGGTGCCGGGCGCGTTGGTGACCGTCACGCCGTTCTTGAACGCCAGGCCCGAGCGCGGGCGCACCTGCATTTCGAAGCCGTCCGGGATCGCCACCGAAAAGCCGGTGGGCGCCATGCAGCGCGCGCCCGGTTTCAGCACGATCGGCTGGTCTTCCGGCACATCGGCCCGCAGGTCGAAGCCCGCCGCGCCCGTCGTGGCGTAGGTGGGAACCGGCAGGTCGGCATTGCCGTCCCAGCGCTTGAAGCGGATCGTTTGAGCGGTCATGGGCGGGTCCTGGCGATGGTCGAAAGGCCGGGCGGCTGTAGCTGATTTGCCCCCAGGGGAGCCAGAGCCTAGGCGAGCGCCGTGGCGATGCGATCGGCGATGGCGCGGGCCACCTCGTCCTTTGGCGCCCGGTCCCAGCGCTCGGTCTTGTCGCGGGTCACCAGCAGGACCGCGTTTTCGTCGCCGCCCATCACGCCCGGTTCGGTGACGTCATTGGCGATGATCCAGTCGCAGCCCTTGCGCGACAGCTTGGCGCGGGCGTGCATCTCGACATCATTGGTCTCGGCGGCGAAGCCGATGACCAGGCGCGGTCGACGGGGACCGGTGGCCGAGACCGTGGCCAGGATGTCGGGGTTCTCGACGAAGGTCAGGGCCGGCGGACCGCCCTTTTCCTTTTTCAGCTTGGTTCCGAAGGCCTCGTCGACCCGCCAGTCGGCGACGGCGGCGACGAACACGCCGACATCGGCGGGCAGGGCGGCCTGGCTGGCGGCCAGCATCTGGCGGGCGGTCTCGACATCGATGCGGGTCACGCCGGGCGGGGTGGGCAGGAAGACCGGACCGGCGATCAGGGTGACCTCGGCTCCCAGCCGGGCCAGGGCCTCGGCGATGGCGAAGCCCTGGCGGCCGCTGGAGCGGTTGGTGACGCCGCGCACCGGATCGATCGGCTCGAAGGTGGGACCGGCGGTGACCAGGGCCCGCTTGCCGGCCAGGGGTTTGGCGCTCGGCCCCTCCAGCGCGTCCAGGATCGCCGTGAGCAGGACGTCGGGCTCGGCCAGACGGCCCGGCCCGAACTCACCGCAGGCCATGGCTCCGTCATCGGGACCGACGAACCGCACGCCGTCGGCCTTCAGGGTGGCGATGTTGCGCTGGGTGGCCGGGTGGCTCCACATCCGCACGTTCATGGCCGGCGCCATCAGCACCGGCTTGTCGGTGGCCAGCAGGGTGGTCGAGGCCAGGTCGCCGGCCAGGCCGTGGGCGGCCTTGGCGATCAGATCGGCGGTCGCCGGAACCACCGCCACCAGATCGGCCGAGCGCGACAGCTGGATGTGGCCCATCTCGGCCTCGTCGGTCAGCGAGAAGAGGTCGTCATAGACCTTGTCCTCGGCCAGCGAGCCCAGCGATAGAGGCGTGACGAACTCGGCCCCGGCCTTGGTCAGGATCGGCCGCACGGCGACCCCGGCCTTGCGCAGCAGGCGCGTCAGCTCAAGCGCCTTATAGGCGGCGATGCCGCCCCCGACGATCAGAAGAACCCGTTTGTCGCCCACCGCCGGTCAGCCTCCGTCTTGCTCACCGTCCTTATGGCCCAAGCGAGGCGATCCGACAAAGGACAAGCGTGTGACGGACTCGACTCCCGTTCCGTTTTCGTTCATATGATCGGTCAGGTTGAATGATCGGGGCAATATGGCCATGAGGTTGAATGGATTTCAGATCTACGCGGCGTCGCTTCTGACGATCGGCGCGTTGGTCCTGGCGGGTTGCGACGGCGGCGCTTCGGCGGTGCGCGCGCCCAAGGCGGGCGATCGGGCGGCGGCCGAGACGCCGGATCCGCCGCCGCCCAGCGGGTCTCGCCGAAGCGACCCGCGTGACGCGCCGGTGCGCCAGGTGTCGGGCAAGCCGTTCTGGGCCGCCAACCGCACGCGCACGGCCGAGGAAAACGCCCAGCGGGGGTTCGAACGCAACGGCGCGGCTTTCGGCGCCGACACGGTCGATGACTATGTCGCGGCGGCTCACACCTTCGTCAGCAACCCGCCCAAGGGCGCGGAGACCTTGACGCGCGCCAATGGCGACACCCTGATCTACGATCCCAAGGGCAATGTGTTCGCGGTGGTCGCCAAGACGGGCGCGCCCCGGGCCTTGTTCAAGCCCGATGATGGTCCGGACTATTGGGCCGCGCAAAAGGCCCGCGAGACGCGCCGCGCCACGGCCGCCCGCGAGCGAGAGCCGTCGACCAGCGGTTAATCGGTGGTCAGCCGAAGACCCGGGCGCCGGCCAGGAAGGACAGAACCGCCACCAGCGCGCCGGTCGCGAACCAGGCCAGAGAACTGCCCGTTCTGGGCATGACGACCGCGGTTGTCGCGGGCGGCGTCTCGGCCAGACGGACCAGCGCCCTCAGCGCCTTCAGCGCCTCGTCGGTGAAGTCGCGCACCTTGGCCACGGGGGACAGTTCGCGGGTGATCCAGCGGCGGACCACCGGATCGGCGGCGGCCCAGATGTCGTGGGCCGGATCGATGCGGCGGGCCACGCCCTCGACCGTGACCATGGTTTTTTGCAGCAGGACCAGTTCAGGTCGCAGGGCCATCTCGAACAGGGCGGTGATCTCGAACAGCTGGGCCAGCAGCTTGCCCATCGACACCTGGCGGGCGTCGCGGCCGAAGATCGGTTCGCCGACGGCGCGCAGGGCCTGGGCGAAGGCGTCGACATCGTGGTGGGCGGGCACATAGCCGGCGTCGAAATGGATGCGGGCGATGCGCGCATAGTCGCGGTTCAGAAAGCCGTACAGGATCTCGGCCAGATATTTCCGCTCGCCGGAGCCCAGGCGGCCGATGATGCCGTAGTCGACCGCGACGACCTGGGCCGGGGCGGCGATGAACAGATTGCCCTCGTGCAGATCGGCGTGGAACAGGCCGTGGTCCAGGGCCTGGGCCAGGAAGCCGCGGGTGATATTGTCGGCCAGGGCCTTGCGGTCCAGGCCGGGCAGATTGAGCGCCGCGGGATCCGACAAGGGTTCGCCCGACGCCCAGGTCAGGGTCAGGACCCGCTTGCCCACGCCGTCCCAGATCACGGTCGGGGCGGTCATATAGGCGTCCTGGGCCATCACCTCGCCCAGTTCGGCGCAGCCGGCGGCCTCGAAGCGCAGGTCCATTTCCAGGTCCAGGGCCCGGATCACCACCTCGACGAAGTCGCGCGGCTTCAGGCGGCGGGCTTCGGGAACCAAGCGATCGGCCAGGGCGGCGGCCAGGCGCAGCACGGCGCTGTCCTCGACCACGCGATGTTCGATCCCCGGCCGCAGCACCTTCACCGCCACCTTGCGGCCATCCAGAAGCCAGGCCGGATGGGCCTGAGCCAGGGAGGCGGCGGCCACCGGCTCGTCTAGTCGGGCGAACAGGGTTTCGATCGGTCGGCCCAGGCTCTGTTCGATCGCGATGCGGGCCTGGTCGAGCGGGAAGGGGGGTAGGCGGTCCTTCAGGCGCGACAGGTCTTCAGCGAACGGGGCCCCGAAGATGTCGGCCCGGGTCGACAGGAACTGGCCCATCTTGATCGCCGCCGGCCCAAGGGTCTCGAGGACGCCCGCCAGGCGCTCGCCCGGTCGGCCCCGCCGGGCGCGAGGGCCCGAGAACAGCCGCAGGGTCCGCGCCGCCAGCCGCGCCGAGGGCGGCAGGACCGGATCGATCTCGCGCGGGATCAGGGCGTCGGCCCGGATCAGGACCCAGCCCGCGCCGACAAGGCGCCAGAACGCGGACATCTGCCCCATGGACTAGACGGCCCAGCCCTGGTGCATGGCCGCGACGCCGCCGGTGAAATTGGTGATGGTCACCCGCTTGAAGCCGGCGTTTTCCATCATGGTGGCGAAGGTCTTCTGGTCGGGAAAGCGGCGGATGCTCTCGACGAGGTATTGATAGGCCTCGCGATCCTTGGCCACCCATTGCCCGACCTGGGGGATGACCTTGAAGCTGTAGGCGTCGTAGGCGCGCGCCAGGGCCTCGGTGACCGGCCGCGAGAACTCCAGGCACAGGAAGCGGCCGCCGGGCTTCAGCACCCGGCGCGCCTCGCGCAGGGCCGCGTCGATATCGGTGACATTGCGGATGCCGAACGAGATCACATAGGCGTCGGCATAGGCGTCAGGCAAAGGCAGGCGCTGGGCGTCGCCCACCGTCCAGGTGATCTCGGGCTCGCCGCCCTTGTCGATGCCGGCGGCGATCATCTCGGCGTTGTAGTCGATGATGTTGATCAGGGCGTCGGGACCGCCGCGGCGCTCCTGGGCGCGACGGGCCATTTTCGCGAAGCGGCGGGCCATGTCGCCGGTGCCGCCGGCGCAGTCGATGATCACCTCGCCCGGCTGCGGGTTCAGGCGCGCGGCGACGGCGTCCTTCCACAGGCGGTGCACGCCGCCGCTCATCAGGTCGTTCATCAGGTCGTAGTTCTTGGCGACCCGGTCGAACACGCCGCGCACCAAGCCGGCCTTCACCGAAGGGTCGACGTCCTTGAATCCGAATGTGGCGGCGGGCTTGCTCATGACGTCTTTCGACCAGGCTCTATATACAATCGTTCGCTCTTAGACCGCGCGCCGCGCCGCGTCATCCTCTTGAGGCCCAACCTTGCCTGAATTGCCCGAAGTCGAGACGGTCCGCCGGGGCCTTGAGCCGGTCCTGAGCGGGGCGCGCCTCGCCCGCGTGCGCGCCAACCGGCCCGACCTGCGCTTCCCGCTGCCCGAGGGCTTCGTCCAGCGGCTGAGCGGCGCGACGATCCTGCGGCTGGAGCGGCGGGCCAAATACCTGCTGGCCCCGCTGGACCGCGGCGACACCCTGGTGATGCATCTGGGCATGACCGGGCGCTTCGAGATCGCCGCCCCAGAGGGGACCATCCGGCCCGGCGACTTCGCCCGCGAGGTCAAGCCCGACGACAAGCATGCTCATGTGGTGTTCGAGACCGAAGCGGGGGCGGTGGTCACCTATCACGATCCCCGGCGGTTCGGGTTCATGGACCTGATCGCCACCGACCAGGTGGACCGTCATCCGTGGTTCGCGACCATGGGCCCCGAGCCTCTGGGCGAGGGCTTCGATGCGAAGACCCTGATCAAGGCCTTCGCCGGCCGCAAACAGGGCCCCAAGACCCTGCTGCTGGACCAGAAAACCGTCGCCGGCCTGGGCAATATCTATGTGTGCGAGGCCCTGCACCGGGCGGGGATCTCGCCGTTCAAGCCGTCGGGGATGATCGCCGGCAAGCGCCTGGGGCCGTTGGCCCAGGTCATCAAGGCGGTGCTGGCCGAGGCCGTCGCGGTCGGCGGCTCCACCCTGAAGGATTTCGCCGCCGCCGACGGGGCCCTGGGCTATTTCCAGCACCGCTTCCGCGTCTATGACCGCGAGGGCCAGCCCTGCCCGACCCCAGGCTGCAAGGGCGTGATCGCCCGCGAGGTCCAGGCGGGGCGATCGACGTTCTTTTGTCCGGTGTGTCAGGTCTAGGCGGTGGTCAGGCCGGGGCGCGCCGGAGGCAGCCGCTTCCGATGAGCCCGAAACCATAGAAGATGAGCAGGACGCTGTTGGGCACGACGTTCAGTCCAAAGCCGGTCGCCACGGACAGCGTGCTGTCGATCACGAACCAGCTGACCAGGCCCACCGTCATGGCGGTCCACAACGGCCGGCCCCGCGCCTCCAGGGCGATGGCCGCCCTGATAACGAGAAACAGCGTTACCGCCCAACCGATCGAGACCGCGCCCATCACCGCCAGGCTGAACCTCAGGGTGGGGTCAAGCGGGGCTTCGGCGGGTCCCCGAAGGCCGGCTAGTAGAAGACGGACCGGGGTGCTGGTCGCTTCGAACGCGCCCCCCGAGAGCACGGCGCCGAACAGTCCGATCGAAACGCACCAAATCGCAAACCAGCCGCGCCAGAAACCAGACATCGTTACCTCCAGGGTTGTCGCATTAAGCCGCTCAACAGGCGCGGCCGGTCAATTACCTCGCGGGTTATTGAATCGAGGCGGCCAACCCTGGAAACATGGCGCTTCAGGGGGGGTTACAGCGTGTCGGTTTCCAGTACGGCGGTTCGGTCTGAAGCCGACTTGGCCTTTTCCCGCCTTCTGCGCGAATGGCGACAGAAGCGGCGACTCTCGCAGCTCGATCTCGCGCTGAGCTCGGGCGTTTCTCAGCGCCATGTCAGCTTCCTGGAGTCGGGGCGGGCCAGTCCCAGCCGCAACATGATCCTTCAGCTGAGTGAGACGCTGGATGTGCCGCTGCGGGATCGCAATGGCTGGCTGACGGCGGCGGGCTTCGCGCCGATCTTTCTAAGCCGCACCCTCGATGATCCGCAGATGGGTCAGGTCATGAGCGCTGTGCGCATGATGCTCACGGCGCACGAACCCTTTCCCGCCCTGGCCCTCGACCGGGCGTGGAACATCCGGATGGCGAACCGGCCATTTGATCTGCTGGGCGCGCTGCTGGGCGATGACGTTTGGGCCAGGGTGGGCGGCGAGTCGCGCAATCTGATGCGGCTGTTTTTTCATCCCGAGGGCATTCGTCCGCTTGTCACGAACTGGGCTGCGGTCGGACCCCTGATGTGGCGCCGCGCCCAGCG
>JAHINZ010000082.1 GCA_018895795.1 Alphaproteobacteria bacterium | reverse complement strand
TACCCTTGGCCGCGCCGACGTGCCAAAGCTGCGGCGCGATCAGGCCATCGGCGGCGTGAACCTCGTCCACGACCTTCTTCCAGGCCGCCAGTTCCTTCTCGCCATGGAAGCGCGGAACATTGGCGTCGTTGAGCGAGGCGTCGCGCGCCACGCCCGTGCCCTCGGTGATGATCAAGCCGACCTGACCTTCGGCGCGGCGGCGATAATAGGCGGCGACGTCGTCGGTGGGCACGCCGCCGGGCGAGAACGACCGCGTCATCGGGGCCATCACCACCCGATTGGGCAGTTTCAGCGACTTGAATTCAAACGGCTTGAAGAGGGCGTCGAGGGCCATGGATCGCTTTCGGAAAGGTCGGTGTTGCGCGGATTATGGAGCGGGTTGCGTTTGTGGACTATGCAGAAAAACTGCAACCGGACCTGTGTCTTGTTGGACTCCTGCGTCCTTCGAGGCCCCCTCGGGGACCTCGAAGGACGCAGGGTCTCAGAGCCCTAGAACCAGCTTGGCCATGATGTTGCGCTGAATCTCGTTGGAGCCGGCGTAGATCGAGGCCTTGCGATAGCTGAAATAGGCCGGGGCGGCGGGGGCCGCATAGTCGGGGCCCGCCCGGCCTTCATTGCTGGGCGCCCAGGTGTCGCGGACGAACGGCGCGGCGTAGGTTCCCACCGCCTCCAGGGTCAGTTCGGTGATCGCCTGCTGGGCCTCGGAGCCCGCGCATTTCAGCATCGACGAGGCCGGGCCAACGGCCTTGCCGGCGCCGCGACCCGAAAAGATCCGCAGTTCGGCGGCGTTCAGGGCCGCGACCGAGATCTCCAGATTGGCGATCTTGGAGCGGAAGTCCGGATCGTCGATCAACCGGCCGCCATCATCGGCCAGTTCCAGCGTGGCGATCTTGCGCACCTTCTTGATCATGTTCATCAGGCCCGGCGCATAGGCGTTGCCGCGTTCGAACTCGAGCAGGTACTTGGCGTAGGTCCAGCCCTTGTTCTCTTCGCCGATGCGGTTGGCGATCGGCACGCGGACATTGTCGAAGAAGACCTGATTGATCTCCTGCTGGCCCTCGGCGGGGCCATCCAGGGTGGGCAGCGGCTTGATCTGAATGCCGGGGCTGTCCATGCGCAGCAGCAGGAACGAGATGCCGTTCTGCGGCTTGCCCTCGGTGGAGGTGCGCACCAGGCAGAACATCCAGTCGGCCCACTGGGCCTGGGTGGTCCAGATCTTGGAGCCGTTGAGGATGTAGTCGTCGCCGTCGCGCTCGGCCTTCATCTGCAGCGAAGCCAGGTCCGACCCGGCGCCGGGCTCGGAATAGCCCTGGCACCACCAGATGTCCGACGACAGGATCGGCGGCAGGTGCTGGCGCTTCTGCTCTTCGGTGCCGAACGCCAGAATCACCGGCGCGCACATCTTCAGGCCCATCGGCGAGGGATTGGGCGTGCCGGCCAGGCTCAGTTCCATGTTGTAGATGTAACGCTGCGAGGGCGTGAAGCCCGCCCCACCCCATTCCACCGGCCAATCGGGCGCGGCCCAGCCACGGTCGGACAGCTTCTTCTGCCATTTCACCTGACCGGCCTTGTCCAGATAGCCGTTTTTGGACTGGCTCATCTTGTGGCGCAGGTCATCGTCATAGGCGCCGGCGATCCAGTCGCGGACCTCCTGCTGAAAGGCCAAGTCCTCAGGCGAAAAGGAGAGATCCATGGCGCCTACTCCACCGCGTCCAGATATTCGATCTCGGGACGACCGGCCATGAACGGCCCCATCGCCGCGCCGCCGGCCTTGAAATAGTCCGTGCCGCCGTGCGCCTTCAGGTCGTCCATCGAGGCGTAGAGCTCCAGCACCTTATAGGTCCCGGCCTCGGTCTTGCTCTTGGTCAGTTGGTAGAGGAGGCAACCCGCCTCATGGGCCTTCACCTTGGCCGCGAGGTCGAGGAACACCGCCTCGAACTCCGAAGTTTTGTCGACTTGGACCTTCAAGGTCGCAACGACACCAATCATGCTCGCCTCCCAACGTTTGTTTGAAAGCAGCATCGACCACACGGCCTCGCGCCGCAAGGGCGACGTTGGGGAAGGTGCGCAAGGTCAGCGGGGCCGGCGCGCGATTCGGAAACTCGGCCTTGGCCTGGCCTTCAAAGGAATGGAGGGACTTAGGGCCGCTCGTTCCAGCCGTAGGCGACCCAGGAATGGCCGCCGACGTGACGGGCTTCAATCAGCGACGGATCAGCGCCGGCCTTGGCCTTGACCGTGCGTCGGGCGCGAAGCGCCAAAGCCACCAGACCGAACAGCGCGCTACCCATGAACCCGATCACCACGACAGTAGCCGCGAAGACGACAGCGAGCACGGAACCGATCACCACGGCGGCGGACGTCGCCAACGCGCCGGCGAGCCATGCCAGACTACGCAGAGCAGATCCCCCGGTCATGGATGTCGAGCTCGTCATCAAGCGTTCCTTCCCGGCGCGAACGCCGCCTATCAGCCCCGACGTTGAACCCGTTTGGTTCACGAGGGCCTAACCCTAACTCAACACCCGCGCGACGGATCTGAAAAGCCCATTTCGTCCGAGACATAACGTCTCGCCCGCCGCGCGCTTCAGCCCGCCGTCGCCAAGCCCAGTTCCCGACGCTCGCGCATCACCGTGTTGAAGGCCTCGTTTATCGTGGCCGACTTGGCCTCGGCCACCTCGATGAACTCGCTCGGCAACCCCCGAGCGCGGGCGCGGTCCGGGTGAGCCGACGACAAGGCCGTCTTCCAGGCGTTGCGTACGGTCGCGTCATCGGCGTCGGCGGGAACCTCAAGGATCACATAGGGGTCGTTGGCGCCCACCCCCGCATGCAAGGCGCGAAGTCGGCGGAACGCCAGCGGCGACAGGCCAAAAAGATCCGAAACCCGTTCCAGATAGTCCAGCTCGTCCTGGGTCACCACGCCATCGGCCTTGGCGATGTGGAACAGGCCGTCGACCACGTCTTCCAGAAGCTGCGGGCAGGTGCGATAGCGCTTGGCCAGCCGCTTGGCGTAGCTTTCGAAGCCGTGGGTCGTCTGGCGCGCCAGATCGTAGAGCCGGTGGATATTGTCTTCCGAGGCCGGATCGGGCTGGAACACCTCGCTGAAGGCGGCGAACTCGTGCCCGTCGGCGCGGCCGTCGGCCTTGGCCAGCTTGGCGCCCAGGGCCGTCACCGCCGTCGAGAACGCCGGATCCTCACCCGGCAAACCGGCTGGACAGTCCGGGCACTCGGCCAGGTCAAGCCGGCGCGCGGCTATGGTTGCGATGTTGCGCCAAAAGGTCATGGAGGGATTGAAAACCCAGAAGCGTGACGGGATTAGGTCGAAAGAGATACGCGCGGTAGCGCGATACGGATCACGCGCCTTGCCTGGCTTCTAGCATATTTCGGCGAGCGCCCCACCCCGGGACGTCCGCATGAACCCGAATTCATGGCGGAGCTTTTCGCGCCCTTGTCCGTTATGGCTCGGCTTCCGATGATCCAGCCACGTCATCGGGCGCCATCCTGTGGTCCCATTCAGACCCGAAATGCTCTAGTCAAAGCGTCACAGACCTCAAAAGGACTTCCACCCGCATGGGGCACGCCCTCCTTCTCGCCTTGGCCATGATGGGCCAATCGTCCGTCGCCCCCGCCGCGACGCTGCCCACCGACGACTACGGCTATGTCGCGTGGTGCTATGGCGCGCTGGGCGGCTATGTCGATCTGTACGATCAGGTGATGCCGGAAGTCACCCGGATCGAGAAGGCCTTCCCGGGTCCCGACGGCGTCGCGGCGGCGCTGAAGACCTATCCCGAGATGCGGGCCCAGGCCCGCGGCGACCTCAAGACCTTCTCCTCGGCGATCACCGCGGCCGAAAAGGCCAGCCCGCGCCAGATCTCCGAATATGGCGGCGCGGCGGTCAAGAAAGGCCGTTCGGTGTGGACCGGCGCCGATTCGGCCAACAAGGCGCGTCTGGCCCAGGTCTGGATGAGCTGGTCGCCCCCCGGTGATTGCGAGACCCGCGCCAAGGCCCTGGAGCGTCGCTCCAATATTCTGGGCCGGGCGCTGATCTATAACGCCGCCAAGGCGCCCGAAGTCGCGCCGGAAGCCCCCGCCGAGCCCGTGGCCGAGCCGACTGCGCCTGTCGCGGCGGTCGAACCGCCACCCACCCCCGC